>CALHQN010000027.1 GCA_938036585.1 uncultured Campylobacter sp. | reverse complement strand
TTGCACGGGCTCGGCTTTCAAGCTCCATGTAAAATTTTTAAAATTTTGTGTAAAATCCGAGGCACAAACTTTAGGATTTTGCGCAAATTTGCAATTTCTGTATCCGAGGCCGGGTCCGCACGGCGCACCAACCACACTCTCAAAGTAAAATCTACGCGGCGCGAAAATTTTACTTTTAAGGCCTGATCTGCGCGGTGTGGGGGCTCTGCGCCTAAAACTCGTCAAATTGCGCGGATCGGCGCTCTTCTCGGTACCTTCGCCGGCGCGGATTTGCTTTTTTAAATTTGCAAATTGCAGCTCGGCAAGGTTAAATTTCTTCAAATTTACGGAGCCAAAATTCTTAAAATCGCGCGCGCCGTGTAAATTCAAAAAATTCCGCACCGCACAAAACGTGTCTAGAGCTGGATTTTGCTCGCCGCCTAGCCCACTTGCATCGCAAAACAGCGAGCGGTAGGCGCTAAAAACGGCTTTTTGAGCGCTGAACTGCGCGCTTAATCCGCATACATCAAAACCGCAACGCGAAAAGGCGTCTCGGTTCGCGCTAAATTTGCAGTACAAATGAACGCTCTGCTTTGTGCCAACGCGACGCAAGCAAGTGCCTGCATTGAAGTTGCGCTGCGAGCGTCCGCTCATACTAGATTGCAAACGAGCGCTCGCGCTGGGATCACGGCGCGAGTGGACATCTCGGTTCGCGTCAACGCATCGTAAGCAAGCGCCCACGCTAGAGCTACGCGATAAGTAAGTACTCGCGTTAGAGCCGCAGTATGTATCGCCGCTAAATTGCGCTAAATTTCGCGCTGCAAAATCGCAGCACACTGCGCCGTTCAGGAGCACGTTCACGCTATAATCGCAGTTCACACGGCTGCGCAGTTCGTATTTCGGTGTGATAAAACCGCGGTGCCCTGTATCCTGTGAGAGGCTGTACTCGCCCGCTCCGACATCGATACATCCAGAACTCCACAAAAGCTCGTGCCTGCGTGCATCCAGATCGTAGCGCCAGGTGCCCCGAAAAAGCCCATCTATGCGAGCGCTGAGATCGTCGCAACTAGCGCCCAGCAAATTCCCGTGTTCGTACGCGCTCAGAGCACGCTGTGCGCCAAAGCCCCGCTTGTTCGCACCTAGGCTGCAACGTAAGTTCAAATTTTGTGCGGAGTCTCCCTGCTTACGCGCACCAAAGATAAAATTTCTATTCATAATAGCTTACTCCCCCAAACTGCTCGCTTACCACGCGCTCTTCGTACCGCTCGTCGCGCGCGCTTAGCGGCTCATTTAGGCTCACGACGCGTCTAAGCCCCATTCCTTTGGGCTCGAGCTCGATGATCTCGTGGCTTAGGCGTGCGGCTTCGAAGCGGTCGTGGGTCACCAAAAGGCAGGCAAGTCCCTCGCGCTCGATCTTTGAGACTAAAATTTCGATCAGTACGCCGCGCAGATCGCGATCCAGACCTACAAACGGCTCATCAAGTAGCGCCAGATCGCAGCCGCTAAGGATCGTGCGCAAAAACGCCGTGCGCTTTTGCATGCCGCCGCTTAGCTCGCGCGGGAATTTATTCAGATCGCTCGGGCTTAGCCCGATCTTTGCGGCGAGGGCGTAAATTTCGTTCACGCCCGTAGGGCTAAAAATTTCGATATTTTTAAGCGCCGTGAGGTTTGGTAGCAGGCGGTTTTCTTGAAACAAAAAGCTGATTTTCTTAAAGCCGTTTTCGATCTGTCCGCTTTTTTTATCCTCCAGCCCGCAGACCAGCCGCAAAAGCGAAGTCTTGCCGCAGCCGCTGGGGCCAAAAAGCGTCTTTACTTCGCCTGCGCGCAGTCGCAGCGAAAAATCGGAAATTATAACGTCGCGTAGAATTTCGTAGCGCAGATTTGAAATTTTTAGCATCATCTGCTCCACGGCATCAGTAAAATTTCAAGCGGCTTGGTCACGAGATAATCAAAAAGCGCCGTAAAGGCTATCACTAGGCACACATATGCCATAACCTCGACCGTATCGATATTGACGCGCGCTTCGGCGATCTTTGCGCCGATGCCGTCGTTTGCGCCTAAAAGCTCCGCCATTACAAGCACTTTCGCGCCGTTGCTGACTGCGACGTAGATCGCGGGAAGCAGCCGCTCGATTAGGTGCGGCGCGTAGAGGTAGCGCAGTTTTTTTAAAACGGAGCTTTTGTAGCTGTCGAAAAGCTCGGTATATTCGGCGCTCACGCTAGCCATCGCCTGCGCCGCGGACGCAAAAGTCATCGGCGCGACTACGATAACGACGGTAAAAAGCACGCTTGTATCGCCGAAATGAAACCAAAATATCGCAAGTACGATCCAAACGATAGGCGGCGTCGAAAGAAGCACGGTAATTAGTGGGTTTAAAAAGGCTCGCAGGCTTTTGAAATACCCCGCCGCAAGCCCGCTGCAAATCCCCGCAAAAAGCGCGAGGAAAGTGCCTGCAAGCGCGCGCTTAAGTGACAGAGCTAGATCGTTTGCGGCGAAATTTTTTAAAATTTCGCACGCCTTAGAAAAAACAGCCGCGGGCTGCGGCAGAATAAGCGGTCCGTAAGCCTCGCTCGCCACCTGCCAGACGGCTATGAAAAAGCACACCGCCCCTAGGCTCGCAAAGCCGCCCCACAGATAGTCTATGACGTAAAACGCGGGGTTTTGAGCTTTGCGAATTTTATCGATTTTTAGCATAGAAAAAACTCGTCCTTAGGCATCGCGCCGCCGAGGAGCTTAGGGTTAAATTCCATCAGAATTTCATAAAATTTCAAAAGCTCGTCCTTGATCTCGCTAGGCTTTTTAACGCATAAATTAGACGTATCGATGCTCATAAATATCGCAGGCGGCGGCGCGGGAAAGAAATTCGTCCCGATCGCCGCGGCACTTTGTTTGTTCGCTTTGATCCACGCAAGCGCGTCTGCCAAATCGGCGTTTAAAATTTCAAAATCCGCCTTTTTCGCGGCGTAAAAATCGGTATCTGCGATGATGCCCGCTTGCGGGATTATGGGCTTTACCGAAAACGCCTGCGCCCACATATCGCTTAAATTTGCTCCTCGTTGCACGGCGATGCCCGATACTTTGCCCTTTAAGATCATGGCGCTTGCTAGCGGCTCCACCGTGATCGCGACGTCGTAGTCCTTAGCCAAAAACAGCTGCGCGCTCTCTGCGGGGCTGGCGGTATAGTCGATATTCAGCCCGCTAATGCCCTGCTTTTTTGCTATGGCTCGCACGATGATGTCTAGCATATCGTTTTTAAAAGGCATTACGATCTTTTTGCCCTTCAGCTGCGCAAATTCCGTTATCTTCTCGCCCTTGCTCATCACGAAATTTAGCCCCTCGGTGAGGATATTTACCATACCGATCTTGCGCCCCTGATTTGCGAGGTTCACCCCTACGTTGCTAGGGCTCATCATGACCTTGTACTCGCCGTTTGCCACGCCTGCGCGCAGCTGATCGGGATCGCGCCAAAGCTCCAGCTTCGCGTCGTATTTTTTGCCGATCTGCCCCTGCATGCACGCAACGCCGATGATGAGGCTAGGCATCGCGGGCGCGCCGTAGATAGTGAAGGCCTCCTTTGCAAAAAGAGGGCTCGCAAGCCCGCTAGCCGCCAACGCGGACGTTAGTTTTAAGAAATTTCTTCTTTGCATATTCTCCTCTTTTCATTCCTGCCAAACGGCAAGATTTTGATAATCGATGTGCAATTATATCAAAAACAGGAGTGATTCGGTTTGATTAAGCTCAATAGTCCCGCTTTAAATTTTAACGCGCTAAAATTTAAAACGCCCCGCAGCGGTAAAATTTTATGCTAAAATGGAGAAAATTTCAATTCAAGGACATAAAATGAGAAGCGACATCATCAAAAAAGGCTATACGCGCGCGCCGCACAGAAGCTTGCT
>CALHQN010000026.1 GCA_938036585.1 uncultured Campylobacter sp. | reverse complement strand
CTAATCGTCGCAATAACCCGCGCGATCGCGCAAAACTATCGCACCGATTCCGGCGCCAGCGTAAAATTTAATCGCGCCAAGCTCTGTGCCCGCGAAAAGCGCGTAAAAATCACCGCACTAATCGCCCCACTCGCACAAAACCGCCGCCTATTTGAAAAGCTCGGTAGAAAGATACCTCTCGCCAGTATCGCAAAGGACCGTAACGATCACTTTGCCTTTGTTTTCGGCCTTGGCAGCGATTTGCGCGGCGGCGAATACGTTAGCACCGCTTGAGATGCCCACGAGCAGGCCCTCTTTTTGCGCCAGCTGTCTAGCAGCAGCGAATGCATCGTCATTTTCCACGTTTAAAAAGCCGTCAATTAGGCTGCGATCGAGGTTTGCGGGGATAAAATTTGCGCCGATGCCCTGGATTTTGTGCGCGCCCGCGGTTCCGCACGCAAGCAGCGGCGAGCTGGCGGGCTCCACGCCGTAAGCTTTTAGGTTTGGATTTTTAGATTTTAAAAATTTCGCCGTGCCGCTGAGCGTGCCTCCGGTGCCGAATCCTGCGATTAAAATATCCGCCTTACCGTCCGTTTGATCCCAAATTTCGGGTCCCGTAGTTTCAAAATGCGCTTTTGGGTTGCTCGGGTTATCAAACTGGCTCGGGATGAAGCTATTTGGAGCGCTCGCAGCCAGCTCATTTGCCCTATCTACCGCGCCTTTCATTCCGAATTTTGGATCGGTTAGCTCGATTTTGGCGCCGAATGCCGCAATGAGCTTTTGGCGCTCGATACTCATCGAGCTTGGCATCGTTAGAATTAGCTTCATACCGAGCTTTGCCGCGATCATCGCAAGCCCCACGCCGGTATTTCCGCTAGTGGGTTCTATCAAAACGCTATTTTTATCGATCTTGCCCGCTTGCAGCGCGTCTTTGATGATCCGCCACGCGATGCGGTCCTTTACGGAATGGCTCGGATTTAAAAATTCCGCCTTGGCTAGGATCGTCGCGTTTTTGCCGAAGCTATTGATTTTTACTAACGGAGTGTTACCGATGAGCTCCGTAACGTCGTTTGCTATTTTCATAAAATTCCCCTTAGATACTAAAATTTAGATACTCGGCGCTTTGTGCCATCATCTCTTCGTAGCTCGAAAGCGGCACGTTAAACAGCGTCCGCAGCTTCTCGTCGTATCTTTCAAAAAAGGTACGCAGATTCGGATCTTTCACCTCCAGGCTCGTCATTCGCAGATCCTTTTCCAAAGCGGTAAAAAGCTCCGCAAAGGTGATCTCGCTAGGATCTTTTGCCAAGTGGTAGCCGCCGTTTTTGCCCTTGATACTACATACTAGCCGTTCGTTCCGAAGCGCATTTAAAATTTGCTCCAAATAGTTTTTTGAAATTCCCGTGCGCTCGGCGATCTCTTTGATACTTATCGGCGTTACTTCGCTAGCTTTGGCGATCTGTAGTATCGCAGCCAGCCCGTAAACGCCCTTGGTGCTTAAGATAGCCATTATTTTAACGCCTCGCTAAGATCTGCGATCAAATCATCCGCATCCTCGATGCCTATGCTTAGGCGGATCAAATTTGCAGGAACTCCGGCGCTTTGCAGCTGCTTTTCGTCCAGCTGCGAATGCGTCGTGCTCGCAGGATGGGTGATGATCGACTTCGTATCGCCGATATTTACGACGACGGAGAAAATTTTACCCCCGCTGACGACCTTCAGCGCGGTCTCCTCGCTATCTACGGTGAAGCTTAGCAGGCCGCTTGCGTAGCCGTTTTTAAATTTAGCCTTGATCGCGGCATTAAACGGCGAGCTAGGCAGACCCGGGAAATTTACCTGTTTGACTTTTGGATGGCTTTGCAAAAATTCCGCGATCTTTAGCGCGTTTTGCGAGTGTTTCTCCATCCTAAGCGGCAGAGTCTCGATACCTTGAATGAGCTGAAACGCGTTAAACGGCGATAGCGTCGCGCCGATATCGCGAAGCAGCGCCAGGCGAATTCTAAGCGTGTAAATATCGAAATTATCTACCAGATCCGCATAAACTAAACCGTGGTAGCTCTCGTCGGGCTCGTTAAAATGAGCATATCGCGGATTGCCTTTGAGTTTGGAATTTAACCCATTGCCCGAAACGACAGCGCCCGCGATGCTAAGCCCCTGCCCGCTTATATATTTACTCGCGCTGTGAACCACGACGTCCGCGCCGTCATCAAGCGGATTATAAAGCGCAGGGGTGGGGATCGTATTATCGGCGATCGTTACGATACTGTATCTGTTTGCGATAGAGGCGATTTTAGCGGTATTTGCGAGCGAAATTTGAGGATTTGAAAGTGTCTCGAAAAAGATCGCTCTGGTTTTATCGTCGATAAGGCCCTGCAGATCATCCGCCGTTTCGGAGTCAAAAACCCTAGCCTCAATGCCGAAACGCTTAATTGTGTGCGCCAAAAGCGTGGTCGCGCCGCCGTAAATTTTCTCTGCGATGATGATATTTTCGCCTGCCGCGGCTAAATTTGCCACCGCAAAAAATATCGCAGCCTGGCCGCTGGCTACCGCGATTGCAGCCTTGCCGTTTTCAAGCGCAGCCAATCTGGCCTCCAAAATATCGGTCGTAGGATTCGTAAGGCGGCTGTAGATCGGCCCTAGATCGCGCAGCGCGAAGCGATCGGCGGCCTTTTTGCTAGAACCGAAGTTAAACGCAGTGCTTTGATAAATGGGAACTGCCATCGTGCCGTAGCCGGCGACGG
>CALHQN010000025.1 GCA_938036585.1 uncultured Campylobacter sp. | reverse complement strand
GGGGATAGAATTTTAAAATTCTGTTGCAAACTACACAAAGCGGATCACGGGCGCAGATCCGCCAAAATTCAGCCGCGGCCTGCTAAATTTCAGGACGCCACGGAATTTTAGAATTTAAAGTTGCGGGCGAGCAAGGCGCCCGTCCGCGTATTTTAAGCCCGCTAAATTTAAGCGGGCAACGTCTGCACCGCAGACCTAGAAATTGCATCAGCCCTGCGTCGCAGCGCTTCCGCTCGCAAACGCCGCCGCATTGAGCGCCGCGTCGTAATCTGGCTCATTTACGATGTCGTCCGTGATCTGCTTGTAGGCGATCTTGCCTGCGGTGTCCACGACGAAAACCGCGCGGCACGTTAGCCCCGCAAGCGCGCCGTCCGCGATCAGTACGCCGTATGCGCGCGCAAACTCCTTATCGCGAAAATCGCTTAGGGCGCGTAAATTTTTGATCCCCTCGGTCGAGCAGAACCTGCCCGCGGCAAACGGCAGATCCATCGAGATCACGAAAACCTCGGTATTTTTTATGCTCGCGGCGCGCTCGTTAAATTTGCGCGTCTCGGTCGCGCACACGTCCGTATCCAGGGACGGTACGGCGATGATAACCTGCGCCTTGCCCGTGCCGCCGCCGACTTTGACCTCGCTAAGATCGGCAGCGACCAAGCCGACTACCGGCGCCCTATCTCCAAGCTTAAGCTCGCTGCCCGAAAGGCTAACGCTTACGCCTTGTAATTTGGTTTGTTGCATGATTTTCCTTTGTTTTGAAATATTTAAAACGGGCGCATTATAACCCGCGAAAGCAAACGCCTACTAAATCCGAAAACAAGCGAGCTAGGGTGTCGGCTCGGTAGATATGCTAGGCACATAGATCGCCGCGCTAAGATGAAATTTTACGGCATAAAGCGGCGGCTCAATTAAAGCGCCCTTCCGAGAATACCACGACTTGTATAAAGCACTGATGGATCGCAATCCGATATAAGTCTATGATAGCGCTCCGCCTTGAGGCTGCGCCGAAAGTAAAATTTTACCCTACTTGCGATCCAGCTTGCAGCAATTTTGTCCGTGAATGAAAATCAAAGCGATAGCGCTGCGTATGTTTAATCCGCGAGGGAATAAATTTTGATAAAGCAAATAGACGACGCCGCGCGCATTTTAAGTTATGCTTTAAATTTTTAAATTTAATTGTGCCGCCAACTGCCCGGTTCTATGCTGCGGTGCGCAGTATTTTGCGGCGCAGTTAGCCCTACCACGTCGCACTGAATCCAATGCAACTATTTTCGCCATTCTGCGACTCGCCGCACTTATCACGCGATATGAGTGTTTAGTCCTAATCCTGTCATTCCGCGCTGTATCAATGCGCCTATTTCTGCGCCATATCTAGTTGTTCTATCGTGCTCCGGCGCCTAATTCTATACTTCGCCGCAGCGCGCTGCCTAGCATACCCAAATCGCGCTATACCGCGCCCAATGCGTGCCTATCTCTGTTAAGCCGTAATATCTTAGATACGCGCTTAGAAGTCCTACGTTGCACTATTTCGCACTAGGTTTTCACGCATGACGGACGCGCGCCCGGCTATACGCTTAAGCGCGTAAATTTTGTTCATCCAGCGCTTTGTCGATCAGTCTGACGTCCTCGGCGACGGTGCCGTCCACCACCAGGGGCTGTTCGCCGCCGTTTACCGCGCTTTTGCCGTTAAATTTAGCGCCTACTTCGATGCCGAAATTTTGCGATAGCACGTCGCCTACGAGTACGCCGCCGCCTAGCAGCTCGACGAGCTCGGCTTCGATATTGCCGAAAAATTTGCCGTTGATTACGATATGTTTTGCCTTGATTGAGCCGCGCGCAGTGCCGTTTTTGCCGATGACGACGGTGCTATCAGAGATCACGTCGCCCTCTACGTTGCCGTCGATATGCAGTATGCACGACAGACGCATCTCTCCTTTGATGAGCGTGCCTGCCGATATTATCGTTGTTTGAGCGGTGTTTGCATTGCCTTTATTAAAGACTGCCATGGGATATCTTCCTCCTTGGTGAAAATTTCTTTATAGTTCTTTTTGTTCCATTCGATAAAATTTAGCGGATTAAGCGGTAGCTGTAAAAACCTGATCTCGTAGTGCAGGTGCGGCCCGGTGCTAAGGCCCGTATTGCCGCTAAAAGCGATAAGATCACCCTTACTTACGAACTCGCCCACTTTGCGGGTTAAATTTGAATCCAGATGCGCATATCGCGTCGTAAAGCCGTAGTTGTGGCGGATTTCGACGAGATAGCCGTAGCCGCTGCCGCCTGCTCCGCTGTATTGGATGATGCCGTCTGCAGGCGCGTAAATCGGCGTTTTAAGCGGCGTGCGCAGATCTACGCCGGGGTGGAATTGTTTGCGTTTTAAAACCGGGTGGTTGCGCCAGCCGAATTTCTCGCTAAGCTGGTGGGTCTGCATCACTCTGCCGTTTGGGATCTGCATAAATATCTCTTTTACCAGCGCGTCCGAAAAGGTTTGGTTTACGATCTTATCGGCGCGGTTTTTGATCTCTTCTTCCGAGGTCGGCTTGATATGCGAGAGGCGGTCGATCATGCGCTCATCAGCCTCTGGATCGAGCCCGAACTCATGCTCCAAATCGGCTATCTTGCCCTCGATGGCTTCAAATTCTATCTGGCTCGCCTCTATATTTTCGCG
>CALHQN010000024.1 GCA_938036585.1 uncultured Campylobacter sp. | reverse complement strand
GCCTGCCCGACGGTATCTCCGTTTTCAGACGGCCTCACAGTTTCACGCCCAGCCATTCGGCGATTTGGAAGTGAATCAGCAGCGCGGCGGGTGCGGACAGCACGGCATGCACGCCGCCGTCCTTGCGCGGCGAAATTTTAACGGGAAGTTTGGCGCTGCGGTAGCGGATCTTAACGCCGAGGCCCGGCATATTTAAAATTTCATCCCTGCTTAAAAAGGCGTTAAAATTTTCGGTGTCGAACTCATAGGTCGCCAGCTCCTCCTTGCCGCCCACGACGATCTCATTTTTGCTCGGGTCGATGCTTAGCACGAAGTGCGGCTCATGCGCGCCGTGCACCGTAAAACCGCGGCGCTTGCCGATCGTGTAGTGCATGTAGCCCTCGTGAGTGCCGATGGCGTTGCCCGCGCGGTCGCGCACGATGCCGGGCATTTTAGTGCCCGTATGGCGGTTCAAAACGTCGATGTAGGTAGTGTCTACAAAGCAGATCTCGCTGCTTTCGCTCGCAGAAGCGATCTGCGAAAGCTCTGCATAGGCGCGCGCAGCCTCTTTGACGTCCTTTTTATACATCCCTCCAAGAGGAAAGAGCATAAACTTAAGCGCGGCGGGATCGATGTTTGCTAAAAAATAGCTCTGATCTTTGCTAAGATCTACAGCGGCTTTTAAAAGCCCGTCCTCGATACGGACGTAATGCCCCGTAGCAAGACGCTCAAAGCCATGCTCTCGCGCAAATTCCAAGAGTTTGCCGAGCTTTATGCGGCGATTACACAGCGCGCAGGGATTCGGCGTAAGACCGTCGATATAGGCCTGCACGAAGGGCTCGTAAACATCGCGATTAAAATCATCCTGCAGATCCAAAATGTGGATTTTTATACCCAAAAACTCGCCCACTTTGCGGACTTTGGCGATGTTTGCCTCGTGATAGCCGGGCTTTGCGTGCAGCTTCATATAGCAGCCCTGCACCTCGTGCCCCGCGTCTTGCAGCAGCTTCGCGCACATTGAGCTATCCACGCCGCCGCTCATCGCGACTAAAATTTTCACTCTCCAGCCCTTTTTCTAACGTCGTTTAAAATTTCATCCAGGCTGCTGCAGAGCATGAAATTTTGTAGGTCCTCTTCGCTTATGGCGCCCGATTTTAGCAGCGAAGTACGGAAAAACTCCATCAAAGGCGCGTAAAATTCCTCGTCGTAAAGATAGATCTGAGCGTGCTTAAAGCCCGTTTGCACCAGCACTAAAATTTCAAAAAACTCATCCAACGTCCCAAAGCCGCCCGGAAAGATGACGAAAATTTCGCTGTTTTCGATAAGTGCGCCTTTGCGCGGCGCAAATGCCGAAAAATGCGCGCCCGTAGTTAAAAAGCCGTTGCTTTTCTGCTCAAACGGCAGCGTGATGTTAAAGCCCACGCTGTGCGTTTTCGCGCGCGAAAACGCGCCTTTGTTCGCGCCTAGCATGATCCCGCCGCCGCCGCCCGTGATGATCGCGTATCCCATATCCGCAAGCGCCGAGCAGAGGGTTTGCGCGTCTTTTACGTAGCGGTTATCCTCGCTAAAGCGCGCCGAGCCGAAGATTGTAGCACTGCGACCGACGTAGCGAAGGCTGTTTCGCGCGATTTTGATATCTTTTAAAAGTTCTTTTATCTGCATGATTAATCTATCTTTTTCGTATATGATTTAAAATTTTGGCTTTTAGCTTAGCATCAAATTTTTAAATTTAGCCTTAAAATAGCAGGTTACATGCTATTTTAAAATTTCATCGTCAATCATACTAGGTTACTAAGCTTTCGTAAAAATCCGCCGACGCCGCGGTAAGCGCTCATATCGATCGGCTCCAAGCCCTGTTTGCTTAAAAATCGCGAGACGCTCTGTCTAAGCGCGATGGTAGCGGGCGAGAACGGGCGGTGCGAGTTGAAAAGCACGCGGTTGTGCGCGCACTCGGCGACGTCCTTGCAAAACGGCACGAACCCTAACAGTTTGAAATTTAGCTCGCTTATGTTTTTCTGCGCGACCGCTTTTAAATTTTCGTAGATCATCACGGCGTCCTCCTCGCTCGCGGTGAAATTTAGCAAAAACAAAACCTCTTTTTTGCTCACCCCAAGGGTCTTTAAAAGCGCGTAGGTGTTGCTGATCGCGCAGGGCTCGTTTGCGCACAGCACGACGTTGTGATCCGCAATCTGGGCGAAGCTTTTTAAATTTTCAAGCCCCGCATCGATCAAAATAAAATCGAAAATCCCAGCCTCTTTCAGCTCGCTTGCGAATTTGGCGGAGTTTTCGCCCGCGCCGTCCGCTGGCGAGACGAGCGTTAAATTTTGCGAAATTTTTACCGCGCTTGCGCTTTGAAGCGAGATTTTTTTGCCCTGCAGCGCGTTTAGAATGATCTCTTGGTTGCTAAAGCTCGGAGCCTCGATGATCGCCGTACGGTAGCCTATCTCGCTTAGAATTTCGCCGAAATTCGCCACGATCACGCTCTTGCCGACCCCGCCTTTGGCGCTTAAAAAATTTACGATTTTATTTTGCATATCAGTCCTCTTTTAAATTTCATCGTTCCAAGCGGCAAAACCACGCTTATGCGCTCGTTTACTCCGGGATGCGGCAGAGCTAGCCTGCTGCCGGGCCTTACCTTTGCGCTTGCGTATAAAATATCCACGTCCAGCGTGCGCGGCGCGTCTTTAAAGCTTCGTTTGCGCCCAAATCGTAGCTCCGCGCACTGCATAATCTTAAGCAGCGCAAGCGGCGCTAGGGAGCTTTGCACTAGCATCACGGCGTTTAAAAAATTTTCCTGCCGCAAAAAGCCGAACGGCTTGTTTTTTAAAATCAAGGAATTCTGCGCTACGAAAAAGCGCGTATCGCTTTGTAAAACGCGATAAAAACGCTCGAAGCGCCGCCTGACGTCCCCTAAATTTCCGCCGAGTCCGAGCAGGTATAAATTTTTAAAATTTCCGCGCTCGCGGCGCCTCATCGGAAAAACGGCGCTTTTTACGACGCACAGCGCGTCCGCGCATTCGTAAAATCCGTTTTTCTTAAGCTGCACGTTCACCTGGCTACCCTCATAAAATTTCAGCCCCGTTTTCGCG
>CALHQN010000023.1 GCA_938036585.1 uncultured Campylobacter sp. | reverse complement strand
AAAGCCCATCGGAAATGGTAGAATTTTTATATACCGAATGTAAAAATGCTTTATTGGAACAATTTGAATTTTGCTTCCTGCCATACGAGAGGGATGCGCTAAGAGAGCTTGTGGAACTTATAGATAAAAATTTTAACGACCGCGGCTTATTAGAGGCGGATGATTACGAATACCTAGTCCATCGCAATCCATCCTGGATAGAGGTTAGAGGGCTAGCCTTAAAGACTTTGCATATTTTCGGCTACAAACCATATAGCTTTAACTATGATTAAACCCGGATTGAACCTGGCAGAATGAAATTTATCCTACATATCTTTAATCTGCTACTATGCCTAAGCGCCTGGGCTCTGCTTGGTTGTATACAGCGAAAATAAAACCGATGCCGCGCAAGCAAATAGTTTTATTCGGGCGCTTATGCTGCGCCGTACCATATCATGCGCCGCAACGACGCATCTTAACGTCGCCAGACCATGCTCTAGCCGCTACGTCGCGATATGCTCTATTCCTGCGCCTCAAACCCTTGCGCCGAAATGCCTAGATCATCTTTCCGACGAGTTTTTCTTTAAATTCTTTATAAATTTCAGGCCCCGCGTGTTTGTATTCGCTCGTCAGCTTGTTGTGAAATTCCGCCATATCGCCGCCGCTTTCGCGGTAGAGCTTGATCGCGTTTCGCCTTACGGCGCCGTCTTTTAGATCGCTATCGTAGGTAATGCTCGCGTACCTTGCTCGCGCGCCGTCCTTGATCTCGCGGTAGGCCTCGCAGCCCTTGGCTCTGCCGAGCTTTGCGACGCATGCGGCATAGAGGGCTTGTAGGCTCACGCACTGCGGGATCAGCGCCTCCGCCGCGGCAATGTCTGTTTTGGCGATCTTAGAATTTGCAGCCTTTTGTTCCTGTTGCGCGGCCTTCGGCTCCTGCTTAGCGATTTTGGGCTCCTGCTTAGCGATTTTTGCCCCTTGCTTTTGGGTTTTTGGCTCCTGTTTTGTAGCTTTTGGTTCCGCTTTTTGGACTTTTTTCTCCGCCATGCCGTTTGCTTTGCTTTGTTTTGCGCTCGCTCCTGCGGTATGAGAGGCTAGACTGATCTTTTCAAATTTAGGATTTTTGCGGTAGTTTAGATTATTAAAGAATTCTATCACGTCGTCGTAAAATTTATCGTTGCTGACGATGCCGATCTTGCCCTCCTGCCCGCAGAGCTTGCCCATCAAAAACACGATGATCTTATCGGCGAAATCTTTTCTTTGCTTGCCGATCGTAAAGACCTCGCCTATGCTAACGCCCATCTTGGATAGGCGCGCAAGGGTCAAGGCGCCGATCTTTTTGGCGGTGTTGGAGACGATATTCAGCTCGTCGCCCTCTTTGAGATTTACGACATCGAAGATATTATCTACGTCGATATTTTCGTCGTCTATGATAAAGTGCGTCAAAGTTTTTCCTTTAAATTAAATTTCAATACCCGCGCTCGCGCAAATTTCATCTCTAAAGCGCGCGAAAGGCCTCATCGCAGGCTGATTTTGCAGATGCTCGCCGATCGGCTTTTGCATCCACGCCATATCGTACCAGCGGCCGAATTTATAGGCGCAGCGCTCGAATCTGCCGACGAAGCGAAAACCCATACGCTCGTGAAATCGCACGCTAGCGTCGTTTAGATATTCGTCATCCCCGCAAGCGATGCAAGCGTTCATATCTACTATATTTTGAGCCCTAAGCGCGCGCTGTAGCGCCTCGTAGAGCAGCCTGCCGATGCCCAGAGCGCGCACGTTTTGCGATACATAGACCGAGCTTTCCGCCGACCAATCGTATGCCGCGCGCTCTTTAAAAACCGAAGCGTAGGCATAGCCGAGGATTTGTCCGTGTTTTAAATTTACGCCGCTTTGCTTTGCCGCAACGATTAAATTTGCGCTATTTTGTTTCGTCGCGGCGCTTGTGCGATCTCGCACCTCGTCTGCGGGCGAAATTTCACTCTCTGCGCCCGCTGCGCTCGCAGAAATTTTAAAATTTTCATCTCGCTCATCGTTTGCGCCTGCCGCCTCGTCGCTTACGTAAGCGAGCAGACAGGGGTATCTTTGCAGCGTTTGCCCGATGCGCTCCGCAAATTCCGCGGCGCCGGGCATGTCGTATTCGAAGCTGATCGCCGTTTGCTTTACGTAAGGCGCGTAAATTTCAAGCAGCGCCTCCGCATCTTGCGGCGTTGCGAGCCGCAGTTTTATCCGCATAAAATCTCCTTTAAATTTCGCCGTTTTGTATAATTTCGGTTTTAAGCTTATCTAAATTTACCGCCGCGTTTCGGCTTTTAATTCGGTTAAAATTTCATCTCGCACGCAAAAAGGCTAAATTTCAGAGGCGTGTTTAAGCGCGTAAATTTTAAAATTTAACCCGCGCAAGCCCTCTATTCGCCGAAAAGTCGCCAAAACTCGGGCGCAAATTTCGTCGGCGCAAATTCTATGATCTCGTATTTTGCGACGCCGTTTTGAAAGAACGGATCTTGCGCGACGATCTCATCAAGCTCCGCGCGGTTTTTGGCGTTGATTAAGATGATGCCGCCTGTGCGAGGGACTTTGCGCCCCGAGCAGATAAATTTATCCGCCGCATAAAATCGGTCTAAAAACGCGTTGTGCTCGTTGATGAAGCGGTCCGCTTCGCTTGCATCCTTGACGTAGGTGAGGTTTGCAATAAACATTTTAATCCTTTGTGAGATTTGAAGCGCGATTTTAGCATAAAATTCCAACGGATAAAATTCCAACCGGAATTTTCAAGCGCTACGTTATAAAAAATATCGGCGAAATTCCGATTATCGCGCAACCAAGTGCTGCGTAGCGAAGCTTTATCGCAGCAAGCGCGCAGATGTTTGCGAGCGCGAAAAGAAGCGGCGGAATTTGCGCCTGAAAGCTCGGCAGAGCAAAGTTTAAAAACGCAAGCAGCGGCGTATCGAGCGCGCCGCCGAGCCCGAATAGATGCAAAAATATGCTTAGCGGATAAAAGATCACGAACACGTATCCTAGCGGCATGACGCTAAGCTGCTGCAGCGAAGCGGTCGGGAAGAAATAATAGACCGCTACGTTCATGCTGAGCCAAACGTAGAGGTTAAAAAGTATGACGTTCTGCCAGAGCTTAAATTTAGGCGCAAAGTGGTGCAGGTAGAGGAAGATATACAGCACGCCGAGGCAGGAGAAATAAAATCCGATCGAAAAGGCTAAATGCGGGAAAAACGCGAGCAGAAGCGCGATGGCGAGAAAAAGATTCGTAAATTTAAGTACGTAGAAATTTCGCATCGCTAGGTAAAATCCCACGCAGCACATCGCAAGCGAGCGCAGAAAGCTCGGCGTAAAGTCAAGCACGAAGAGATATCCGCTCATCAGCACGATCACAAAGACGCTAAGATCGCGCTTGGCGCTGCGATACGGAAAGTAGCGATCTTGAAAATAGCGATATATCGGCATTGCGAGCAGAAAGACAGTGCTAAAGATGATGCCCAGATGAAAGCCGCTGATCGAGATGATGTGCGCTATGCCCCAGTTCGTCACGCTAGCGCGCAGTGGTTTTGAAATTTCGGTCGCAAAATACAGCGCGGAGTAAAGATCCGCCGTCATCTCATCTTCGTGTTGAGCGCGAACGAAGCTTATCGCGCGCCATTTTGCCCCGGAAGGCGCAAGCTCGTCTCCGATTTTAAAGCTTGGCGCGTAAAAGCGCTGCTTTAAAAAATCTAAAAATTTTACGTTTTTGGTTACGATGCCGATATTTACGCGCGCGAAGCGGTGAAATTCCCGCCCGAGCCCAGTGGTCGTGTAGAGGGTGAAATCCGCCGTTTTGAGCTTTAGCACCGTGTAGGTGCGGCCGCGATCATTTGTTTTGGCGTAGGCGTTTAAAATTTGCGCGTCGTAAAAGGCGTAGTTTTTCTCGCGGAATTCTCTGAATTCATAAAATTTTAGACCTAAGTTTAGCGATAAAATTCCAAGCAAAATGAGCAGAAAGTATAAAATTTCACGTTTGCGGTAAAAGAGCTGAAGCTTCACGGGCGGTGTTTAAGTTCGCACAACGGAATTTTAAAAGCTCGCGCGCGGCTAAATTTTAAAATTCCAAAGCTTTATGCCGCTCCGCCCGTTGGAATTTCGGCGGCGCGGCATAAAATTTAGCCTTAGCACGAATAATTCGTCGCAAACTCAAACGGCGTAGGGCGCGCCTCGTAAGGCCAAACCTGAGTTTCAAATTTAAAATGCTGATAGGTCTCGATAAAAAGCTCGCTCATTATCGGGCGCAGATACTCATTATCGCGGATCACCGCCTCTAGGCTGCCGCGAAGCGTGTGCGGAAGCTGCTCGATGCCGCGCTCGCGGATTTCGTCAAGGTGCAGTTTGAATAAATTCTCATCCATCGGCCCGACCGGCTCGGTTTTGTTTTTGATACCGTCGATTCCCGCCATCAGCATCGCCGCAAATGCCAAATACGGGCATGCGGTGCTATCGGGGAAGCGCATCTCCGCGCGCACCGAGTGCTCGCCGCTGCCGTAAGGGATGCGGATCGAAGCGGAGCGGTTTTGGCTTGAATAAGTTAGAATGGACGGCGCCTCAAAGCCGGGTATCAGGCGCTTGTAGCTGTTGGTGCTCGGGTTCGTAAACGCCGCGACGCTGCGCGCATGCTTTAGCACGCCGCCGATATACCATCTTGCCGCGTCGCTTAAATTTGCATAGTTGCCCTTTTTATAGAAGGTATTTTTGCCCTTTTTCCAGATCGATTGGTGCACGTGCATTCCGCTGCCGTTATCGCCGTAGAGCGGCTTTGGCATAAAGGTCGCGGTCTTGCCGTTTAGGTGCGCGACCATCTTTACGACGTATTTGTATTTTTGCACGTTGTCGGCGGCCTCGACGAGAGTTCCGTATTTGACGCCGATCTCGCCTTGTCCTTGCGCTACTTCGTGGTGACAGATGAAGGTCTCAAGCCCGATCTGCTCTAGCACTTTTAGCATCTCGGCGCGTAGATCGACCATCGAATCGACGGGCTGGACGGGGAAGTAGCCGCCCTTTACGCCCGGGCGGTGACCGCTATTAAAGCCGTCTTTGTAGTTTTTGCCGCTATTCCAATGCCCCTCTTCGGTATCTACCTTAAACATCGCGCAGTTCATATCGTCGATGATCTTTACGTCGTCGAAAACGAAAAACTCATTCTCCGGCCCGAAGTAGCAGGTATCTCCAAGGCCCGTAGTTTGCAGAAACTGCTCGGCTTTTTTAGCGATCGAGCGCGGGCATTTTTCGTAAAACTCGTTTTTGTAGATATCATAAACGTCGCAGATGACGATGATCGTAACGTCCGCGGTAAATGGATCCAAAAATGCCGTTGCTACGTCGGGCTTTAGCATCATATCGGATTTATCGATCGGCTGCCACGCCGCTACCGAGCTCGCGTCGAACGGAATTCCATCGGCGAAGTCCTTCGGCAGGCGCTTGTAGTTGTAAGCGACGTGGTGCCAGGTACCTTTTAGATCGGTAAATCTAAAATCCACGAACTCGACCTCGTTTTCATCGCAAAATTTAAAAAATTCCTTCACGTCATTAACAAATTTTCCCATATTTTTCCTTTTTTCCGCCCGTATTCGGGCTAAATTTAACGGCGGATTTTAACATTATTTAGTTGAAATTCGACTTTATTTGCGCCGTTTTGTGCGCTGCGATTTTTAAAATTTTGCACCGCCGAAAATTTTGAAATTTTAAAATTTGCGGCGCCGCGCCTTTTAAAATTTAAAAGCGGCCGCCGTAAATTTACGCTAGACTTACAAACTCACGTTCGCGATTTTTAAAAACTGCGATCCGCTCGTAGCCGAACTCGCGCGCTTTGGCGTAAATTTTATCGTAATTTAGCGCCACTTGAGCTACCGAGTGCGCGTCCGAGCTAAGCGTGATCGGCACGTCTGCATCCGCTAGCATCTGCAAAAGCGCGTCGCTTGGATAAATTTCATTTGCGGGCTTGCGAAGCCCCGCGGAGTTTAGCTCCACGACGATGCCGCTTTTTTTGATCGCGTTTATCGCGCCGCCCGCCAAAACTCTGATATCTTTTTTCGGAGTAAATTTAAAAATTTTAATCAGATCCATGTGCCCTAAAATGTCGAATTTGCCGCTTCTGCACAGCGCGCAGATCAGCGCAAAGTATTCGCGATAAACGTCGTCTATTTCGCGCCCGCTCCACTGATCTAAAAATTCCTCGTTATCAAAGCCCCAGTTGTTTAAAAAATGCACCGAACCGATGAGATAATCAACCTCGCGCGCGAAAATCCGCTCATCCATTAGCTCTTTTTTCGTCATAAAATCGACCTCATATCCCAGCCGCACGTCGATTCGCCCGCTAAACTCATCTCGCAGATCCCTAATCATCCGCTCGTAAAGCTCCATCTGCTCGAAGCTCATTCGGTATTTTTGATCGAAGTTCATCGGCGCGTGATCTGCAAAGCCGAAAATTTCTATGCCTCGCGCGATTGCCGCTTCCAAATACTGTCGCGGCTCGCCGCTAGCGTGGTTGCAAAGATAGGTGTGGTTGTGTAGATCGGCTCGCATCAACTGCTCCTTAAATAAAATTTTGGCTAAATTGTAGTAAAATCGCGCTTAAAAAATCACTAGGAATGTATTTGAAAAAACCCGAACTCTTAGCTCCTGCCGGGAATTTAACGAAACTAAAAATCGCCCTGGCTTACGGCGCGGACGCCGTGTATGCAAGCACCGGCTCATTTTCGCTGCGCCAGCGAAGCGCGAAGGAATTTAGCAAGGAAAGCTTCGCGCAGGGCGTCGCGTACGCGCACGAGCGCGGCAAGAAGCTTTATGCGACCGTGAACGGCTTTGCGACCAACGGCCAGCTAGGAAACATCGAAAGGCATTTGGAATTTCTTCGCGATCTGCGCGTGGATGGAATTTTAATCGCCACCCCAGGCGTCGCGAGCCTCGCGCGAGCCGTAGCGCCTGAGATTCCGATTCACGTCTCTACCCAAGCTAACGTGCTAAATTATCTGGATGCGCAGGTTTGGGCGGAGCTAGGCGCCGTTCGCATCGTCGCGGCACGGGAGATGACGCTCAAAGACGCCGTAGAAATCAAAGATAAAATTCCGAACCTCGAGATTGAAATTTTCGTGCACGGCTCGATGTGTTTCGCATACAGCGGGCGCTGTCTTGTTAGCGCGATACAAAGCGGGCGCTTCAGCAACCGCGGAAGCTGCGCGAACGACTGCAGATTTAACTATGAGCTTTACGCGAAAAACCCCGAAACCAGCGCGCTTTTTCGCTTGCAAGAGCGCGAAGGGGAGGGCACTTTCGTAATGAACGCGAAGGATCTTAGCCTCATTTCGCATGTGCAAAAGATCATGCAAACGGGCGCGATCGACAGCTTTAAAATCGAAGGGCGCACCAAGAGCGAATACTACGTCGCATGCGCTACAAATGCCTACCGCGCGGCGATCGACGATGCCGCGAGCGATAAATTTGAGGCCGAGGCTTACGAGCGCGAGATCGCGACGCTTAAAAACCGCGGCTTTAGCGACGGATATTTGATAAAGCGCCCATACGAGCGAGAGGATACGCAAAATTTAGACCGCAGTATCGAGCTTGGCACGCATCAGGTCTGCGCGATCTCGCAGGATGGCGAGTTTATAAGCGTCAAGGATAAAATTTTGCCGGGCGAGAGCTATGAAATTTTCGCTCCGCGCGGCTTTAAAATTTGCGCTTGCGATAATGAGATCGGCGAAATTTACGAGCTTGACGGCAAGCCATATTTAAAATTTAAGAAGCTGCAAAGCCGCAGCGGTAAGGAATTTAGCGAGATTCATAGCGGCAATCTAAATGAGATTAAGCTGCCCGCGAAACTCGCGGAGTTTTGCTTTTTAAGAAAGGAGATAGAATGAAATTTGTTTCTATAATAATGGGCTCAAAGAGCGACTACGAGGTCGTTTACGAGGCGGCTAAAATTTTAAACGAATTCGGCGCACCGTACGAGATGATCGTATCTTCGGCGCACCGAAGCCCCGTCCGCACGGCTAAATACGTCGCGGACGCCGAGAAAAAGGGCGCACAGGTTTTCATCTGCGCGGCGGGCATGGCGGCGCATCTTGCGGGCGCGGTCGCTGCAAATACGACCAAGCCGGTGCTTGGCGTTCCGCTCGGCGGCAGCGCGCTTAGCGGCGTAGATGCGCTGTATTCGACCGTGCAGATGCCTGCGGGTATCCCCGTCGCGACGCTTGCGATCGGCAAGGCGGGCGCAAAAAACGCGGCGTATCTGGCGGTGCAAATTTTAGCTCTAAACGACGAGGTGCTAAGCTCGAAGCTAAAGGCGGATCGCGCGGCAAAAGCGGAGGCGCTAAAAAAAGACTCCGAGCAGATCGAAGTGCTGCTTGAAGACTAGATCGCAAAGGTGCGGCGGCGCCAAGC
>CALHQN010000022.1 GCA_938036585.1 uncultured Campylobacter sp. | reverse complement strand
ATGGCTCGCGCGCGCGGACAGAAGCTGCTAAGCGGAGAGCTAAGCCTCACAGACGAGCTTTGCGTGGACGGGCGAGTTTATAAATTTCGCTTCGGCGAAAACGCCTTCATCCAGCCCAACCGCGGCGTGAACGAAAAGATGATCGCCTGGGCGAGAAGCTGCGTGGACTTCGGCAAAGACGGCGCGGGCGAGAGGTGCAGCGCACAAAATTTTGCCGCAAAGAATTCCATAGCGGAGAATTCTGCCGAGCAAAATTCTAGCTGCGAGCAATCCGTCCCACAGAATTTTACGGATCGAAATTTTGCTTCTGAAAATTTCGCCGAATTGGACGTCTCCTGCCGAAATTCTACTTCGTCAAATTCTGTGCAAGTGGAATTTAGCGCCGAAAATTCCGCGAAATTTAACTGCGCGTCCGCAGGCGAGAGCTCTACTGATGAGAATTACGCTCGCAAGGATTTGGAAGTGCAAAATTCCGCTGCGCAAAATTTGGATTGCGAAAAGCAAAACTTGCAAAATTCAGCCAGCGAAAAACTCATCGCACAAAATTCGAGCCGCGAGCAGTCCGCCCCGCAAAATTCAAGCTGCGAAAAACATGCCGTGCGCCAAGAAAGCTCTGACGTGCGCGATCTGCTGGAGCTGTACTGTGGCCACGGCAACTTCACCATCCCGCTTGCGGCTAAATTTAACCGCGTGTTAGCGAGCGAAATTTCAAAAAGCTCGATTGCGAATGCCCGCATAAACTGCGAGCTCAACGGCGTTTGCAACGCGCAATTCGTCCGCCTTAGCGCGGATGAGCTAATGAGTGCGTTTGCGCGGCAGCGCGAGTTTGAGCGGCTAAAGGGGATCGATATTTTCGGTTACGATTTTTCACACGTCTTGATCGATCCGCCGCGAGCGGGGCTAGAGCCTAGCGTGATTGATTTCATAAAAAATTTTCAAAATCTAATCTACATCTCCTGTAACCCGCAGACGCTTTTTGAAAATTTGCGCTCGCTTTGCGATACGCACGAGGTGCGGAGGTTTGCGATCTTCGATCAGTTCGCGCATACGAGCCATATCGAATGCGGCGTGCTGCTGCGGCGCAGGAGTTAAGCGGATCTAAAACCGAAGCTGCGGATTTAGGCTGCGCGCGGGATAAAATTTCGCCTAAAATATGTATAATAACAAAATTTAAAATTACGAAAGGAAGTAGATGGTTGATCTAAATAAAATCATCCAAGCAAAGCGCACGATAAACGATTTCGTCTATAAAACGCCCTTTGCTCTGGCGCCGAAGCTAAGTAGAATTTACGGCGCGGAAGTGTATCTCAAAAGCGAGAATTTGCAGCGCACCGGCGCGTATAAGATCCGCGGCGCTTACAATAAAATCGCGCATCTTACGGACGAGGAGCGGGCGCATGGAGTAATAGCCGCAAGCGCGGGCAACCACGCCCAGGGCGTAGCGATGAGCACGCAAAAATTCGGCGTGCA
>CALHQN010000021.1 GCA_938036585.1 uncultured Campylobacter sp. | reverse complement strand
CATCGGAAGTTTTTTGATCGATCCGTATAAAACAGCGCGCAGTAAGAGCAAAGGCGATGCTAAATTTAAATACTCGTCCGTCCGGATATAAAAGCGGTCGTGAAAGCTAGCCGCAGAATTTAGCTATGAAATTTCAAAGCCTAGTAGTCTGCCGCGCGAGGCGCAAAATTTTAAAATTTACCGACTCGCGCTGTTTAAATTTAGCCGGAGCCCGAGTAAATTTCAAAATTTATTTTGCGCGAGCGCGCCGCCGTACTGCCGTGCCTTCGCGCAGATAAAGATCAAATGCGCCTGCGTACCTCTGAGTGATAAAATAAACGAGGGAAGCTGCGCAGCGCAAACCTAGAACCGATGCACTCGCGAGGAAGATCGCGGATGCTGGCGCAGCTAGCAGGCGGGTTAAAAGTAGGCGGATCTAAGAGATATCGCAGGCTAACGGGTCGAGGCGAGCAAATCCAAAAAATGACCAGGCGGGCAGATTGATAAGCCGAAAGAGAAGAGCCTGCCGAAAGGTTTGCGAGCGAATTTTATTAGAAAAATAAAGGGCTTAAATGCGAAAAATTTTACTATTTTTACTGCTTTGTGCGGGGGCTTTTGCGCTTGATTGGGACGAAGCCGTCCTGCGAGGGGCGCTGCCAAACGGGCTTAGATACTATATTTTAGAAAATTCCGTGCCTAAAAATTCCGCCGTTTTTTATCTCATCGTGGATGCGGGCTCGATTGATGAGGGCCCTAATGAACGCGGGCTTGCGCATTTCATAGAGCATATGTCCTTTAACGGAAGCCGCGATTTTAGCAAAAACGAGCTCATTAAAAAGCTGCAGAGCCTGGGCGTGAAATTCGGCGCCGACGTAAATGCGCAGACGGGCTACGACAGCACGATCTACACGCTTAACATCGCCGTTAGCGAAGAAAATTTAAAGGACGTTTTTAAAATTTTTGCTTCGATTGCGGACGGAGTGGAGTTTAATCCGCTCGAGCTCGTAAAAGAAAGAGGCGTCATAATCGAGGAGTCGCGTAGCCGCGATACGCCGATCGCGAGGCTTTACGAGCGGATGGATGAGGAGCTTTACGGCGGCAGCGCGTATTTTGATCGCGCGCCGATCGGCGATATGGCAGTCGTAAAATCCGTAAGCGCGCAGCGAATCAAGGAGCTTTATCAAAAAATTTACCAGCCCAGGTCTATGAAATTTATAGCCGTGGGCGATTTTAAAAGGGATAAAATTTTAAAACTGCTAGAGCAAAATTTTTCGCCTCTTAAAAATACAAACTCCTACGCCCGCCAGGATATGGGCATTCCGCCCAGGCAGGGTTTGAAAATTTACAATTACGACACGAATGAAACATCGCTAAATTCCGTCAAAATTTCGTTTTGGGAGGAATTTGCGCCCCCAAATAGCGAGGCGAATGCGAGAAAAATTTTAAAAAGCGAGCTTATCTCAAGCCTCATCTCTACGATTTACGAACGAGCGAAGGCTAGCGAAGGCGCGCTGTTGCACGTTAATTTTTCCAGATCGAATTTGCAGTTTCAAAAAACGATCCATAACTTCGACGTCGCCGTTTTGGGCGGAGATTTTGACGGCGCGATCTCGCAGGCGCTCGGGCTAATCAAAGGCTTGCGAGATAGCGGCTTTGACGCGCGCGATTTCGCCCTTGCGAAGGATGCTTTGATCAGCTCGCGGCACAGCGCCTTTGAGCGCAAAAAAAGCGCAAATTCCGCGTTTTTTGCAAGGGAGATTCTTCATGCCGTAAAATCAGGAGCCGTCCTGCCTAGCGCCGCAAAACAGCGGGATTTGGAAATAAAGCTGCTGCGCGAGATCAGCCTGGAGGAGCTAAATTTAGAATTTAGGCGCCTTACGGATCTGGGCGAGGTGCATGCAAGCGTCTTTAGCGGCTCCGGATATAATCTGGACGAGGCTAAATTTAAAAAGCTGCAAAGCGGCGCTAAGGCGATAAATACGCATGCCGCGCATAAAAAGCTACCGGGTAGCCTGGTTTCTAAAAACCTGCCTGAGGGCAAAATTTTAAGCAAAAGCTTTGAGCCGCGATTTAAATTTTATACCTACCTGCTTGAAAATAACGCGACCGTGATCTTAAAGCCGCTTAAGACGCGCAAGGATTTCATCTCGTTCGCCGCGGTAAGCAGAGGCGGAATGTCCAATCTGGCGCACCCCGGGCTCGGCAGTTTTGCCGCGATGCTTGCAAACGAAAGCGGTGCGGGTGAGTTTAACAATTATGAAATTTCGCAAATTTTAAGCGGGCGGCAGGTGAATTACCGCAAAAACATCTCCGCATTCTCGCACGGATTTTACGGAAGCTGCGGCTCGCAGGATCTAAAATGGCTGCTGGAAGCGATAAACTTAGAGCTTAGCTCTCCGCGCACGGACGAGAAAGCTCTGCAAAATTTAAAGATAAAATCGCTCGACGAGCTTGCGCGAAACGAGAAGCTGCCCGGGTATAAATTTAGCAGGGAATTTAGCGAGTTTTTTTACGGCGGCAATGAGCGAATGCGCCCTCTAAGCGCCGCGCAGATCAAAGCGCTTAACGCGGATGAGCTAAAAAAGATCGTCTATGATAAATTTAGCAACGCCGCATCCTACACTTTCGTGCTTAGCGGCGATTTTGAGTTAAAAGACGCTGAAGTCCTCATAAAAAAATATCTGGCGAGTCTGCCTGCTCGCAATGAGCGCGAGGATTTTAAAGACGACGGAATTCGCAGCTTAAGCGGACGGCACGTTTTTATGCGCAACTATCAAAACTCCCCTAGAAGCGACGTCGCGCTTACCGCGATAAACAAATCCGCTCCATACTCGCTTGAAAATGCAATAAAAATTTCAGCTCTAGCTTCGGTGCTTCAGGAAGCACTTAGGGAGCGCATCAGAGAGGACGAGGGGCGTACTTACGGCTTTTCGGTCGCTTCGAGCCTAAGCCGCATCCCGTACGAGCACTCGAGCCTTCATATTTCGTTTTCCTGCGCGCCGCAAAATACGGATCAAATTTTATCCGCAATTAGAGAAATTTTTGCAGAAATCGCAGGCGGCGGATCGGACGTAGCGCGGCATCTTGAAAATTTTAAAAAATCCCAGATTATCACGGCGCGTACCGCTCGAGAAAGCCCTGAGTTTTGGAACGACGCGCTCGTAAAATACGCGCTTTGGAATGAGGAGATCGCCGATTTTAAGACCTTTGAAAAGATCATAAATTCCATCTCGCCGAAGGATATCGCGGAGGCGGCGCAGACATATATTTTTGACACCGATGAGACGGTGAGGATAAATGCGCCGAAATTTTAGCGGGCTCGGCGCATTTAAATTTTGCTCGTTAAATTTACTCGGCGAGTTTAAATTTAACGGCGCTTGCACGGCAAATTTTGGCGCCGCAAATTTACGTACTTTAAAAATATACCCAAGAATAAAACTCAATTAAGCCCATCTGTACCGTGCATAGATTTTAGATAAATTTTATTTTGAAATAGATTTATCTCGCCGATATATCGCTATTTTGTTACATTTTTTCTATTGATTGCATAAGTCGTATAATTGTTATCACTTTAATTGAAATTTAAAATATTATTGGCTAAATTTCCTAAGTCTTAATTTTTATTTTCAAAAAAGGAGAAAAGATGATTGTCGGTTTTTGGGCCTGTAAGCCATGTAAAAGCGGCGCAGGCCGCAATTATTCCGCTTCCGTAAAAGGCGAGGAATTTACTCAAAATCGCTGCGGGGGGGGGCTTGCGCGCTCCTTAATAGTTGCGGCGTGCCTTTGCAGTCTAAGCATCGCGCAGGATTCGTCTGAAAATAACGCAACAAGGAGCGTTTCTACTAAAGAAAACCCAGGCGCGCAGAGCTCCGCTGCGGCGATAAATAGTTATAAATTCCCCGAAATAGTCGTCGTCGGTAATATCGACTCGAGCCTGACGAGCGTCGGCGACAGCTACGGCGGTACGCAAAAAATAGGCAGAACGATGATCGAGTCGATGCCTAGCGGCAACGGCGACTTCGTGCAGCTTTTGCGTACCAATCCAAACGTGCAATTTAGCTCCACGAACCGCCAGAGCACGACGCTCGGCGAGATCAGCCCCGCAAACATCAGCATCAACGGCGCGAAGTATTGGCAAAATAACTTTATGCTCGACGGCGCGAATATGAATAACGATCTCGATCCCGCTAGAAACCCCGGCGGCAATCCTACGCGCTTCTCGGCGTTTGATACGATGAATTCCGTCTCGCAAGGTATGGCGATCGATAGCGACTTTTTACGAAGCGTCGAGGTGCACGATAGCGGCGTCTCCGCCAAATACGGCGGATTTACCGGTGGCGTAGTGGAGGCTAAGACGCGAGATCCGCGCGCAGGCTTTCACGGCAAATTTTCGATGCAGCACACCGAAGATAGTTGGACTAGATACCATATCTACGGCGATGAGCAAAACTTTGAAAACTCCGCTACGCCTCTAAATCAGCCGAGATTTGATAAGTGGATCACGAGATTAAATTTAGAGGGCACCGTTACCGAGGATCTGGGCTTGATGTTCGGCTACACCAACACTAGAAGTAAAATTCCGCTCAAGGCCTACGACAGAAGATATAACGCCGATACGACCATCACCGAGCGAGTTCAGAGGCGAAATATTGACAACTACTTCCTAAAGGCGCTCTGGTATGCAAGCGACCGCCTAACTATCACGCCGAGCGTAACCTACGCGCCCGAGCGAAACAAGATGTTTAACGACCATATCAAAGACTCCTACGCCGATATGAAATCGGGCGGTTTAAATTTAGCGACTCGTCGTTTGGTATGAAATTTCGTCTTTAAATTTCACTATCTCAAGAGACGATCTAAATTTTATGACTGCACGGCTTTAACTATCGCTTGCCGCCTGAGCTGATACATTCGCTGTTGCGCGCGCCCATTTTGCGCCGCTTTAAGCTCTAGCGCTCGCTGCTCGGTCGTAGAATTTTGCCGCATGCCGTTAGGCTAAAATTTTGCCTTTCAAATTTAAAATTCCGCGAGCGGTTTAAATTTTATGTCCGCCAGCCGATCATTGCGGTCGCGCCCGTCATCTCCTACAGTTGCACTCGCCGCGCCCGTCGCCTCCTGCAAAATTCTATCCGGGCGGCGCCCGCTATGAAATTTTACCCGCTGCGACTTTATAAAATTTGATTAAATTTTCCTGCGCGCCGATAAATCCAGCAAAAGCGCTAAATTTATCGGCGTAAAAAAAGGAGAAAAATGGAATTTTTAGACCGCTTAGGCTTGGATAAGAGCAGCTTTATTGATCTGTTTTCGGCGTGTTTGGGTTGCGGCGCAAGGGTGCAAGAGGCGGGTTCGAAGCTGATCGTAAAGGGCAGGCGCCGCTCTGTGGATCTAAAGCGCGGCGAGATCAGTTTCGGCGATGATGCGCCGCGCGCCATCTGGTATATTGGCAGCGAAGCGAGCAGCAGCCGCACGTGGCTGTGGGGATACGAAAACATAAACCGCCTAGGCAAGCGGCTGCTCACCCTTGCGCGAGATGTGCGCGACTTTGGCTTGCGGCACGGGCTAGCCGAGCTTAGCACGCCTAAGCTCGCACTAAGCGCGGAGATAAACGGCCACGCTCTAAGCGCGATCGCGTGCGGATTATCGCAGGAGCCCGTAATCTACTACCGCTGTCCGCACGCAGGCGGAGCGGTGTTTGTTGCGTTTGCGGCGGGCGAGTGCGTGAGCTCCGATGGCACGATCAAGCTCAGCATGGATGCAAGGGGGCTCATCTCTTTGGCGCGCGATTATATAGGTGCGTTTCAGTTAAATCACGCCGTTTTTATTAAGGCGCTTTTACTTAGAAACGGCACGAAATTTAGCGAAGCGGCGGGCAAAATCGTAGCAAATTTTAAAAATGACGCAGTTTTTTCGTTTGATAATTTAGGGCGGCTAAGCGAGGTGAAGTTTGCCGTATAGGGCTGCAAATATCGCGCCGTGCATTTACGGCTTTGAAATTTACGCCGTGAAATTCTGCTTCGTAAATTTTATAGCTTAAAATTTTCAGCCTTAGAATTTTGCTCGGTAAAATTTAGATCGCAAAATTCCGCCGTGCGAAATCCTCTTAAAATTTTACGTTGCAAAATTTTGCCGCTAAATTTACGCCAAATCTCTAAATTTAAATCAAAATTAGCCGCCGTCGATGTCGAAATCAAGATGCTCTTTGAAATAAGCGCGCAGCCTGCGGCGGTCGTTGCGACCGGGCGTGATCGCAAACCACAGCACGCGGTCGTTTAGATCCTTGCCGCGGATCAGCACGGTGTCGCGCAGCAAGATGTCGTGAAAGTCGCCGTTTAGCCGCCACGACGAGAGCGCCTTGGCGAAGATAAAGATCACGACGCCCACGACCATTATCACGAACGCCATCCCCACGCGCTCGCTCATGGCGATACCGACTAGCCACAGCACGATCATCGATCCGATTCCGAATGTAAAGAACTGCTCGTGTTTTACGTAGCGGGAGTGGCTAAGCGCCGTGTAGCCGGTGCAGGTGCGCAAAAAGCCCGGAGTGAGCCTAACGTAGTCGATATTAAAGAGCAGGATTTCGCTCTTGCCCGCGCCCGAGACGAAGGTGATCGCGTGGTCGCTAAATTTAAACAGCCCGCCGCCGTCGCGCCCTTGATACCAAGCTACGCCCGCGATCAAAAGCCCCAAAATCCCGCCTCCGCCGCGACCGTGTCCGTTGCCTAAAAAAATTTCATCTAAATCAAGCCCGGCCGACATGCCGTAAAAAAATATAAAAGCCATCATCGCAATGACGAAAATCACGATGAAGGAGTTGTCGTTTTTAACGCTAAATCCGCCTGCGCTCGTGGTTCGTGCGCCGCGGCTGCGAAGGGCGGCTTTGTAGTCTTTGGTAGTAAAAGTAGGCATAAAGCCTCCTTTCTTTCGGGCTTACGAAACTCTTTTGCGCTTTCAAAGCCCGTTTAAAACGGTGGAATTTTATAAAATTTCAGATCAAATTCGGATTAAATTTTAAATTTGAAGAGGCTTTGAAATTTAAGCGGGTTTCAAATTTAAAGGATTTGAAATTTAGCCGCCGAGCTTCGTTAAAATTTTTTTGCTTCCGCTCAAATTTATCAAAATTTAAACGCATAGCGGCGCCGAAAGATCGTAAATTTAGCCCGGGCTAAACCACGTTTTTATATAATTGCACAAAATTTTAAAGGAGAAAAAATGAAAAAATTTCTAGCTTTGCTTTTTGCGGCGCTATTTTTCGTAGGTTGCGGACAGACTCAGCCGAAAGTGCCGATCGCAAGCGCGTATAAATTTGATGGCATCACCTACACTCACCTACAAAAGCACAATCCGAGAAAATTTGTCTATCAATCGCCGGAAGCGGTTGAGAAGAGATACAACGAGCAGCTCTTAGCAGCGCTAAAAGAGGCGAACCTGCTGGATCAAAACTCTACCGACGAGCTTAAAATCACAATAAAACACCACAGGGGTTTTATGGGCGAGGATAGTCCGTTTACTAGCGACAGAATCGGCGGCATAGATGTTGCTTATCAGGTTCAAATCATAAGAGGCGGCCAGGTGCTAAGAAACTACACGCAGGATGAGTTTGAGTTTTACAATCCGGGATTTTTCGCCACCATGAAAACCGTAGCGATGCAAAATACAGACGATAGCTATGAAAATGACGCGATCGCGGCCATGGTTAAGCGCTTGATGGAAATCATAAAGAAATTTTAGCGGCCTACTCAAGCGCAACGCACGCGCCGGTATTACATTTGATTAAACCATAAAGAATTTTTGGCAGTTTGCGGGCTTTAATCGCGGAATTGTAAAAATATGCAGTGAGCTTGAGCGGCGAAATTTAAAAACGCGGTTTGCACGATTTAGCGGATACGAGTTTTGCAGAAGCACAGCTGCACGGACAGATAGCGAATGTGCGGCAATTATCATAAATTTAAAGCGCGGGGCGCTGTGCGATCTCACCAAATATATGGAAAATTTACGGCAAATTTAAAACGCAGTCTCGCGGAGTTAATACGGCGGATTAAAATGCGGCTTGCAGCGGCTAATGCGGTAAATTTACTTCGCGGTCGCTGTTAAATTTTTCCGCCGCGCGGAGTAAATGTCGCGCAGAGTTAAATTTGCCGCCTAGAAGCTAAATTTCGCGTCGCAGTTAAATATCTCTGTCCGCAATAGTTAAATCGCAGCGAGCTCAACGCTGCAAATTTAGAGTCCGCAGGCATAAGCGCTTGACTTGCAGCTGAGCCGCGATCTCTTACTACAAAGCGCCTGGTTCGCATTTCCGCGCCCGTCTAAGACAAATCGCGCCACGCTTTAAATTTTAAAATTTTATTTGAATAAGCTATTTACGCTCTCGTCGTGATATACGCGCCTGATAACCTCGCCGAAAAGCGGAGCGACGCTGATTACCTTGATGCGGTCGCTTTCCTGCTTTAGCGGGATCGTGTCGGTCACGACGAGGCCGTCTAGCGCGCCGCTTTCGATGCGCTCGTATGCCGGGCCGCTTAGTACGGCATGCGTACAAAACGCGCTGACGCTCTTCGCGCCCTGTTCCTTAAACGCGCCCGCGGCCTTGACGATGGTGCCCGCGGTATCGATCATATCGTCGATTAGGATCACGTCCTTGCCCGCGACGTCGCCGATGATGTTCATCACCTCGCTTTTGTTCGCCTCCTCGCGACGCTTATCGACGATCACCAGATCAAGCGAGAGCTTTTTAGCGAAGCTTCTGGCGCGCGCGACGCCGCCCACGTCGGGGCTGGCGATGATCGGATTTTTTAAATTTTTCTCTTTCAGGTAGTCTAAGAATATCAGCGAGCCGTAGAGGTTATCGACGGGCACGTCGAAAAAGCCCTGTATCTGCCCCGCGTGCAGATCCATCGTGACGACGCGGTCGATCCCCGCCGTCTGCATCATATTCGCCACGAGCTTCGCGCTGATCGGTACGCGCGGAGCTGCCTTGCGGTCTTGGCGAGCGTAGCCGAAGTATGGCACGACCGCCGTGATCGAGTTCGCGCTGGAGCGCTTCAGCGCGTCGGTTAGGATCAGAAGCTCCATCAGATTGGAGTTTGCGGGCGCGCATGTGGGTTGGATGACGAAGACGTCCTTGCCGCGCACGCTCTCGCCGATCTGGACGCTGATTTCGCCGTCGCTGAAGGTTTTGATCGCGCACTCGCTAAGCGGCAGCGAGAGATATTTGGAGATTTTTTTGGCAAATTCGGGATTTGCGGTGCCGGAGAAAATTTTATATCCGCGCATTTTAATGACCTTTGGATTGAAATTTGCTCGAATTCTACACCAAAAGCGCTAAATTTTAGCTAATTCGCCCGCTGCGCTCGCGTAAAATTCATAAGCGAGCATCGCGGACCGCCGCATGTTTGCGAGATAAATTCTTTAAATTTTCAGGGCGGCTCGGTTCGCCGTGGCTTTACCCCAGCGAAATTTTGGCTGTGGGTTGCAGCGCCCGCGAGCGATCAGCACTCGCGTTTTTGCGCAAGCAGCCGCGCAGATTGCGGGCAAAACCGTATCGTAAAGTTTGATGAAAGTCTGAGAGAGCGCATCGGGCGGGAGCACGGTACGGCTAAAGTCGTATCGCGGAGGAGACGGTGCCGATAGGCGCGGAATTTTATATTTGCTATGCAAACGCGCAAAATTCTATCTTTGAACTGCAGAGAGCGCGTTTAAATTTAAATTTTGAGCTCGCATGGGACAGACTGCCCGGATACTTGCGGCGCGCTAAATTTAGGCTGCCGCGGCGTATGAATTTTTGGATCACTCGGTGGCTAAATTTAAAACGCGCTTTGACGATCAAATTTAAAGCTTGCTGTTTAGAGCTCGATCGCGCGCCGCAAAATTTTAAAATTTATCGTGCGACTTTAGTCTGCCATGTAAATTTAGACATCGCCTTTGCCATTTAAATTTTAAAATCGCACAGGCTTGCTTCGCCGCGTAAATTTCGATATCGTTTTGGCACGCTTAAATTTAAAATCGCGCGGCGCGGCGTAAATTTATCCGCAGCGAGCGCTATTCCGTGATTTTGGTGGGCTCGCCGAATAGCCTATTCATCTCGGAGATCAAAATTTCCTTGCCGTCCTGCGCGTCGTTCGCGAGCTCGGCGAGACCTGCCTTGGCGGCGCGCACGCTCTTACTCGTATCGCGGGGCTTTGCGGCGTAGTTTTGCGGATCGGTGGATCTTAACAGATCGTCCTTGGGCGGCTGTTTTTCGCCCTCGCCGCTAGTGCCCTCTTTTTTCGGTTTTGCCGCTTTCGGCGCGGAATTTTTTTCAGAATTTTCGCCGCTTGAAATTTCATCCCGCGCGGAGCTTTCGGCATTTATTGCGCCCGTCTCGGAATTCTGCGCACTGCTTGTGGTGTCGCTAGAATTTTCAAGCGGTTTTTCTGCGCTGCCCGCCCCGTCCTTTGCTTTGCCATTCGCTGTGCTATCTACGTTACTAGAGGCGGAATTTTCTGCGCTATTTTGCGTAAAATTTTGCTTCTGCGGCGCGCCCTGCTCGATCTTGATGGACGCGCCCTCGCCGAAAAGCGATTTTAGCACGCTATTTATCGCTCGCGAGCCCTTGCGCAGGTACTCTCTGTCCTGCCCCTGCGCGCGCGAGAGCAGATACAGCGTGCCGCGTTCAAATTTTAAAAATTCCACGCATTTGCTAAATTTCTCGCCCAGATCGTAATCGCGGTCGTAAATTTTAGCTAGAAAATTCTCGTAAATTTCGTTTTGAGTGCCCGTTTTGACGGACGGGCTAGAATTTTTAGTCTGCGCCGTTGCGCTCGGTCTGATCTCGCCGCCTGCGTCAGTGCTTTGTTTTGCGGCAGCACTTACGACAGAGCTTTGCGCAGGGCTTACGGGGCGTTTCGCGCTTGTCGTAAAGCTAGGCACGCCGCTTGTCGCGCTATCCGCCTCACTCGGCGCAAAAGTCGCGCTGCTCGGCTCGCTGTTTGGCGAAAAATTCGCGCTTTGGTTTAAATTTGACCTAAAATTCGGCGCGGAGCTTTGCACGTCTAAATTAGACACCGAAGCGGAAGCATAGCCCTCGCCTTGATCCAGCGATCTTCCGACCTCGATCAGCTCGTCGATCTCGCGCAGATTTACCGCCTCCATCATCATAAAAATCATCATAGAAATTGCGTAAGTGTTATCCGGGCTGATGGCGAGCATGCTCTTAGCGCCTGCTAAAATGCGGAAAAACCGCTCATACATCAGCAGGCTAAATTTCGCGTCGCGTCGCAGGAATTTGTCCTTTAAATTTGCAATCATCTCGTCGATTATCGTCTCGGCGTTGTAGTTTTCGACCTCTTTGATGATCTCGATCGCGCCCGCGCGGTCCTGGCGCAGCACGATGTCTAAAATTTCGCCAATTTTAGCGGGATCGAGCAGGCCTAGCATATCGGCGATCGCGCGCTCGGTGATGCCTTCGCGGCTAAAGATAATCGCCTGATCGAGGAGCGTAAGCGTGTCTCGTAGCGAGCCCGAACCGCTGCGCGCCAAAATTTCAAGCGCGCCCTCTTCGTAAGCGATGTTTTCGGTTTTTAAAATTTGCTCTAGGTGCACTACGACGGCGCTTTTGGCGATCGGCTTAAAGCGAAAGTGCTGAGTGCGCGATAGCACGGTGACTGGAAGCTTGAGCGGATCGGTGGTCGCAAGGCCATGATTGGGGCGACCATTAAGCTGCCTGGAGCTCTTAAGCAAACCCAC
>CALHQN010000020.1 GCA_938036585.1 uncultured Campylobacter sp. | reverse complement strand
GCCCGTATCCTGCGAAGCGGTTTGACGCCAGGCAGCTTATGCGGTCTCTGCCGCAGCGGACGATATAGCTATTTTCCATCTTTCGCCCCGCGATGTGGACGTTCTTTTTATTTAAATTTACAAAATCCGCTTGATTTCTGCCGCGGGTATTGTGGACGAATTTCACGCGTCCGTCGGGATATATCTCGCGCACGATGCCGATGTGGCTGATCTCGTTGCTGATCTTGCCTTTATTGGAGCGCAAAGTGTTTTGAAAAAACACCAGATCCCCTACTCGCGGCGTATTGCTCAATAAATTTTTGCGACTGTAATAATTATAGATCGCCTGGGATTTGCGCCCGTTAGTGAAGTATTTCGGCAGATCCTTCGAGTTAAAAAACAGCTCGTCGTGCTTGCTGTTTAGCACGGTGATAAATCCGCTGCAATCCCCTCCCGCGCGAGTGCCGGTGTAATCGTCCACCGACGCGATTAGCGGGCGATTAAACTCGCTTCCTGGTATAGAGGTTATCCCCTCTTCGCGATCGTTTAAGACATAAGCCTGCTGACTGCCAGCGGATGGGGTTTTTGAGGAGCAGCCGACCAACAAAAACGCACCCAAAGCGCAGATAATTATTCCTTTCATTTATATCCTTAATTAAAATTAATAGCGCAATTTTAGCGCCTGGCGGTAACAAAATGGTAACTTTAAAGCTAAATTCTGTATAATCGCCGAAATTTTACACGGAGAAATCATGCATTATCTACGAATTAACGGGGGCAAAAAACTAAGCGGCAGCGTCAAAATAAGCGGCGCAAAAAACGCCGCACTGCCGCTCATAGCCCTATCTATCCTTTCAAAAAACGAAGTCGTAATTAAAAATTTACCAGCAGTTTCCGATATCCACACGCTAATTCAGCTACTTTCAAATTTAGGCGCGAAGTGCGAGTTTCTTGACGCCAACACCGCTAAAATCGATCCGCGCGAGATAAACTCGACTAAGGCGATCTACGACATAGTGCGTAAAATGCGAGCTTCGATCTTGGTGCTGGGGCCGCTTTTGGCGCGATTTAGACACTGCGAGGTAAGCCTTCCCGGGGGCTGCGCGATCGGCGCAAGACCGATTGATCTGCACCTTAGTGCGCTTGAAAAGATGGGCGCGGAGGTTAAGATTGAGCAAGGCTACGTCGTTTGCACCGCAAAAAAGGGACTTAAGGGCGCGACTATAAATTTTGACAAAATTACCGTCACCGGCACCGAAAACATCGTAATGGCGGCGGCTTTAGCAAGCGGCACCACGCATATCATAAACGCGGCAAAAGAGCCCGAAGTAATCGCCGTTTGCAACGCATTAAAAAGTGCAGGCATCGACATAGAGGGCATCGGCACAAACGAAATCCTCATCAAAGGAAGCGGCGGCGAGCTTTTAAGCTTCGATGAAATTTCAATCATTCCCGATCGCATCGAGGCAGGCACCTATCTGTGCGCAGGCGCAATCACGGGCTCCCGTATCACGATCACGCACGCCTGCGCGGCTCATCTTGGCGCCGTGCTTGCAAAATTTGAAGATATGGGCTTTAAATTTGAAATTTCAAGCGGCGGCGACGAGATAACGATCTTGCCCGCCTCAAAGATCAAACCAGTTGAGATTATCACAAGCGAATATCCGGGCTTTCCTACCGATATGCAGGCGCAGTTTATGGCGCTTGCGTGTATCTCCTCGGGCGTCAGCACCATCGACGAGAGGCTTTTTGAAAACCGCTTCATGCACGTAAGCGAACTTTCAAGAATGGGCGCAGATATCCGCCTAAACGGCCACATCGCGACGATCAGCGGCGGCAAGCTAAACGGCACGGACGTGATGGCTACCGATCTGCGCGCCAGCTCGGCACTCGTTTTAGCCGCCCTTGCGGCGCGCGGCGAGAGCAAAATACATAGAATTTACCACCTAGATCGCGGCTACGAAAAGCTCGAGGAAAAGCTTAGCGCGCTCGGCGCGAGCATAGAAAGGCTAAAAGAATGATAGATATTTCAAATGCGATAGAGCTTGCTTTGGGGCGCGTCCTGCCTCTTCGCGGCACTGAAATTTTGACGCTAGAGGACGCTTTGGGGCGGGTTTTGAGCGAGGATATTACGGCGCGTAAAGATATGCCCGGCTTCGATAACTCCGCGCTGGACGGATATGCCTATAATAGCGCCGCCGTGGATAAAATTTTAAAGATAAAAGAGCCTACGATCTTTGCCGGCGATAAAAATTTCTACGAAATTTCAGAGCTACAGGCTCAAAAGATCATGACCGGCGCACCGATGCCCGCAGGCGCAGACGGCATTGTTAGGCTTGAGGACGTGGAGCCTAAAAACGGCGAGCTGCAGCTTCCGCAAGATATCAAAATCGGCGACGGCTTTCGCAAAAAAGGCGAGGAGGTGCGCGCGGGCGAAATTTTACTCCACGCATCGGAGGTGCTCAGCCCCGCAAAGATCATGCTTTTAGCCGCGCAGGGAATCTATGAAGTAAGCGTCTTTACCCTGCCGAAAATCGCTCTGTTTTCCACGGGCGACGAGCTTAAAGAGCCTTGGCAGAGCGCGGACGAGCGCGAAATTTACAACGCCAACTCAAGCGGAATTCGCGCGCTATTACGCGAGGCGGGCTTTGCAAGCGAATATTTAGGCATAATCCGCGACGAAAAATCCGCCGTGGTAGAGGCGCTGAAATCGGCTTGCGAGAAATTTGACGTCGTAATCTCAAGCGGCGGAGCGAGCGCCGGAGAGGCTGATTTTATGCAAAAAGCGCTCGAGGACCTGGGCTTTGCGAGAGTTTTTGATCACATTAACGTAAAGCCCGGCAGGCCTACGAAGTGCTACGAAAAGGACGGCAAATTCGTCTTTGCGATGGCGGGCAATCCTTTGGCGGCATTTATTCAGACCCGCGTGCTGTTTTTGCCGATTTTGCGAAAAATTTCAGGCGAAGGCGGCGAATGCCTAAATCCCGAGCCGATACTCGCCGAAGCAAAGGGCAGGATCAAATCCAGACCTTCCCGCATCGATATAACTCTAGGCATCTACAAAGACGGCGGATTTACGCCCGTGCAGACGCAATCGGGAATGATAAAGCCGCTCTCACTTTGCACCCATTATTTCGTATCGTCCGCTTCGGGCGAAACGGCGGAAAAGGGAGAAATTATAAAAATTTATGAAATTTAAGCGAGAAATTATTGACAAATGAAAATTTATAGGTTA
>CALHQN010000019.1 GCA_938036585.1 uncultured Campylobacter sp. | reverse complement strand
CTAAATTTGGCAAGTTTAAATTTAAATGAGAGTTTCTTTTCGCCGCAGAACGCACCGAACTCGCCGAATAATTCGACCGGCTTGCCGCGCGATTTGGCGAATGGTTTAGCTGGCGTGTCTGATTTGACGAGCTTGCCGCATGATTTGACGAGCAATTTGCAAGCCGCGGCGAGCGAGAAATTTTTACCCGACTTATCCGAGCCAAATCTAAACGAGCAGGGCTCTATTTTGCCCGCTTCGTCGGATCAAAATTTCGTCGTGCAAAATTCGTCGCAGCAGCGCGGTACGTCACAGAATGAATCGCTGCAAGACTTGCAAAATACTAAACGTGACTTGCAAGATGCGAAAGAGGACTTGCAGGACTTTAAACACGATTCACAAAGCGCCGAGCAAGATCTGCGCGAAGAAGAAATTTTAAAGATTTTCGAGCAGCGCCTTCGCAGCGAGGCACCGCCGCTTTGCCGAATCGATAGGATTATTCGCGCAGATATTAATACGCAAGATTTTACGCAGAATTTTACTGATTTTAAGATTACACAATCCAAAAAGGGGCGTAAATTTAACCCGATTTTGCCCGATTTTGCGATCTGCGATCAGTGCAAAAAAGAGTTTTACGACCCCCAAAATCCGCGCTTTCACTACCCATTTATCAACTGCACGGATTGCGGCCCGCGCCTTAGCATCATCGCCGCACTGCCGTATGACCGCGCAAACACCACGATGAGGGCGTTTGAGATGTGCGATTTCTGCCGCGGCGAATACACGGACCCGCTCACGCGCCGCTATCACGCCGAGCCGATCTCCTGCCCGCACTGCGGCCCGCAGCTGTTTTTATGCGGCACAGGCGGCGAAATTTTATCTAGCGGCGAGGATGCGATAGCGCGCACGGCGGAGCTTTTACGGCGCGGGCAGATCGGCGCGATCAAAGGGATGGGTGGCTTTCACATCGTCTGCGATGCGACGAATGAGCGCGCGGTACGCATGCTGCGAACGCTCAAAAAACGCCCGAGCAAGCCTTTTGCGATCATGTGTCGCGATGCAGCGCAGGCATGGCGCGCAGCGAGCCTAAGCGCAGAGGAAGAGGCGCTGATAGACTGTAACGTCAAGCCGATCGTGATTTTAAAAAAGCGCGAGTTTGTTTGGCGCACGCTGACGGGCTTTGCGGCGGATTTCGGCACGCAAAATTTAAAGGCGCAAGGCGAAAATTCTATATCGTCGAAATTTGCTGGCGAGCAAGAGAATTCAGCGCAAGAGCAGGGCTCTGCGTTACGAAATTTACGAAATTCTGTGGAGCAAAATTTTAGTACGCAAAATATTGGAGTTTGCGCAGAGCAGGGCGGGTTGCATAGTGCGCAAATTTTTAGCAAAACGACGCGACGCAGTTTCGCCTGCGATGCGTCGGTTACGAGCGACTCGCGGAGCGCGGAAAACGAGCTAGGACGCGCATCGGATGGGTCTGGTTCGCAGTGCGCGGCTAAAAATTTTAACTCGCCGCAAGCAGAAGGCGAGCTAAAGCTGCGACATACAGCTAATAAGTTAAATTTACAGTCCGCAGCGGATAGCCAAGACTCGCAATGTGCGGCGAAGAAGCCTGATTCTTGGCTTGCGACGGACGAGTCTATTTCTCAAAATTCGACGAATATGCAGGGCTTGCGACATGCTGCAAATAAGGCAGATTTGCAGCGTTCGGCGAGAGAGCCGAGTCCGCAATAGACGATAAATTTGCAAGGTTCATGCTCTGCACAGGCGTGCACGCCGGACGCGCGCGGCGCCCATTCCGATAGCGAGGGCGATTTCGTGCGTTTGCCCGCAAGCTTTTCGGCGATTTTTAAGGCGGGCGCGATTTTTATCGCTCCAAGCGTGGCGCCAAACCTTAATAAAATCGGCATTTTCCTAGCCAATACCGGCGTGCATCTACTGCTTTTTGAATACTTTGATCGCCCGATCGTAGCCACAAGCGCGAATATTAGCGGCGAGCCCATTATTTTTAAGGCCGAGGAGCTGCGCGAGAAGCTGGGCGGCGTCATCTCGTTTTACCTGGATAACGACCGCGAAATTTTAACGCCGAGCGACGATAGTATCGCCTTTTTGCAGGAATTTAAAAAAGAAGCTGCAATCGCGAAGGCAAACGATCGCATGCACAATATATACACGCTTGAGACCCGGGCTCACAGCGAGAATATGGCGCAAAATTTTGAAGCACCGCATGCTATGTCGCTTCCCTCGATCGATACGAAGTCCGATTTGAACGTGATTATAAAGCGGCAGCCGAATGAAAATACGTCAAACTCGAAAAGCGATGATCTGAAACGGGCAAATTCCAAGCAAGGCTCGAAGCGTGATCCGAGTGAAGATCTGCAAAGCTCGCAAGCAGCGGTTTGCGAGCTAAAAAATTCGCAGAATTTATCCAAAAAAGCAAAAAACGAGCAAGAAAGCGCCGCACTAGGTAGCATCTGCGATGCGGCGGCAGCCGATGAAAGCGCCGATGCGGCGATAGATAGTTGTGACACGCTCTCGGATGACGGGCACAACGTCGTGGCATCAAACGATGAACGCGACGGTGCATCTTTAAATTTTAAAAACGGCGTGGCATTGATTGATATGAAGCGCCGCAGCCCCGAGAACGCGAAAAATTTCAAAAAAGCAAAAGGCGAGCAGAGCGCGGCAACATTGAGCGATAAATTTGGCGCCGCACCTTCAAATTTAAAAAGCGACGTAGCGGCGTCAAGCGAAGTCATGCATAATATCGCAGTCCCGGATAGCGAGCGCTTTGCGACTTCAAATAGCAAGCGAGGCGCGATCCCAGGCAGCCAGGACACAACATTAAATTTTAAAAACGGCGTCGCAGCGTTAAATTTCAAAAGCGCGAACGATCAAGCGAGCGGAATTTTAGATCGCGCGCTGTTTTTGCGAACATCTCGCGGAATGAATCCAAAAATTTTCCCTAGCAAATTCCACGCCAAAGGCACTTTCCTGGCGCTCGGAGCGGAGCTTAAAAATCAGTTTGCGATCTACAAAGACGGGCAAATTTTCATCTCGCCCTACATCGGCGATCTTAAAAACGTCGCCACGAATGAGCGATTTTTCGCGCTTTTGGATATGTTTGTGCGCGCCTACGAGCTGAAATTTGACGCCGTCATCGCAGATCTGCACCCGCAGTTTTCACACACGCGATTTTTTGAGCAGCGCGGATACGACGTGATCCGCTACCAGCACCATTTCGCGCATCTGGTGTCGAATCTGGCGCAAAACGATCTTCTTTTTAGCGGCAAAAAATACCTCGGCTTCTGCTTCGACGGCACCGGCTACGGCACGGACGGCACGATCTGGGGAGGCGAGGTGATGATTTTTAACGAGTTCGGCTTTAACCGCGTAGCGAAATTCGACGAGATCGCTCTACTAGGCGGCGAGAATGCGATCAAAAACATCTACAAACTTGCGCTCGCGCTCGTATTTAAATTTAATACAAAGGGCGCTGTGCGCGAGTTTTTGGCAAAATTTAGCGCAAGCGAAGTGGCAAATTTAGAAAAAATCGCGCCGCGTGCCGTCCGCTCAAGCTCGCTAGGGCGGCTATTCGACGCGTTTGCTGCGGTCATTTGCGGCCTGCGAACCGTAAGCTTCGACGGCGAGGCGGGCATGCGACTTGAAAATCTATACATCCAGGGCTGCGAGCAGAGCTACAAATTTAGGCTGCAAAAAGCGAGCGAAAATTTTATCCAAAACGCGCCGTATTCCGCTTCGCAGCAGCGGAGCGTCGATGATTTGCGGCACGAAACACAGCGCAAAGCGGGGCAGGGCGGTCTGAATGCGCAAAATAATAGCGACGCTAAAAACAGTTGCGTGCTGCAAGGCAATTTTAAAGAGCTTGCGGACGATGCGGCGAGTAAAGACTTGCTTGAGCGGGCGGCTCGAAACATCGCGGGCGGCGATAAAAAGAATGCAAACGTCGCCGCAAATTCTATAGAGCAAGCATCCGCTCTAAATTTAATAAATTCTGAAAGCAAAAACGTCGCCGATGCGGATCAAGCCCCGCAAAACGGAGCTTACACGCCGAGCCTTGAGGGCGAATGCTATGTAATCGATTATGAAGAGGCGTTTTTGCAGGCTTTGAGCGATGAGCCGCGCTTGGCCGCGACGAAATTTATCAATGGCCTGGTGAACTTCATCGCGGAGTTTGCGGAGGGCTTCGGGCTCGAGGTCGTGCTAAGCGGCGGAGTCTTTCAAAACGCGACGCTTCTAAATCTTACGTGCGAAAAACTGCGCGCGCGGGGCATCAAATTTCATCTAAACCGCGCCGTTCCTTGCAACGACAGCGGCATCGCATACGGGCAGCTCGCGGCGTATCTAAGCGAAATTTCACGCTAAGCTCGCCCATAAAAAACTTAACTATCGCGCTAAGCCGACTCGGTAAAATTTTATTAGTATCTCGCTGATAAATTTGATTGAGCTCTGCGCCATGCCCGCACTTTGCGATACGCTACGGGCGATAAAATACGCCGTAGATAGCTTCTCGAAAATCGCAAAATCAACGAACAAATTTACGTCTTGTCGCCTGATATCACAGCCGAAATGTTAAATTTTGAAATTTAACAATGCCGCCGTCGCTTGAGCGTCACGGCGCGCCGCCATGGCGATCGATGCAAGATTCCATTGCAGAGCGCGGCTAGATACTGCATAAATCCCAAGCCAAGGCGCTATTTGGCACCCGCCTCTTAAATTTGGGCGCAAAATCGCGATGCGGTAGAATTTAAAATAATATAACGCCGGTAAAATT
>CALHQN010000018.1 GCA_938036585.1 uncultured Campylobacter sp. | reverse complement strand
GATACTGCCCGCAAACGCCGCTAAAGCCCCATAATACGCCGCCAAGAAGCGTGATGAAAACGCCAAAAAATTCGCTCTGAGATCTCATTTGCCGCCTTAAATTTAAAGTCAAAGTATATAAGCTTATGCTTAAGATGGGGTTAAATTTGGGCGAGAGCTAGCAGGGCAAAGCTAAATTTTGATTAAAGCGTTTCGCGCGTTAAATTTGAGCTAAATTTGCGCTCATTTATCGACGAGTACGGTCAAATTTAAACAAGCTTTAACGAGTCGGCTAGCCTCGCCTAAATATCCGTCCGAAAAACGCAGCCGTTTGGCGAGCCCTAAGCAAAATGAACGCCAGCAGCTGCCTGCAAATCTGCATAATAAGATACGCCGACACCATCATACCAAAATTTGCAATGCTAAAGCCGATTATCTCATAACGCAAAAATAAACCTAATCTCGTCTGCATTATAAACTCCCGCGTCGGCCGATAAGTGTGCCATATGCTATAACCCGAGAAAAAATCATCAAGTCCGCTGAATACCAAAAAGCATACGATAAGCGCAAATAAAATAATGCCTTGCGAAAGCGCTTGGGCGTTGTTTTTGTTTTCCTCGAGCCTACCGGTAGCTCCTTTTGCCACGCCGTAAAGTCCCGCAAGCACCAAACAAACTAGCATAAAAAAGCACAAATAGCTAAGATGAAACGTCGCTACGTCGCCAAAGGTGGTTTTAGTCTGTGCCACGTTTATAGCTGGATAAAAATCCGCCATAAACGCCGTAAAATCTCTAAAATCTACGTGAGCGGACAAGATGTCTTCGGGTATTATAAATAGGCTCAAAGCAGCCAAAATATAAGCGATCAGGCTAACAAAAAAGGCGATTTCAAGCTTCCTTGCGGCTAATCTTAATCTTGCTTTTAGTCTTATCATTTTTTTGCTTTATATTTTGATCGCAAACGGCACAGCGGAAATCTAAAGAAATTTTAAATTCCGCGCGCCATGCGGTAGGATTTTAAAATTTCAGAGTCTATGGTAGTACTCAGCCAAATTTAAAACGCAAATTTAAGCTCTAAATTTGGCTGAATTTACGGGCGTAAAATTTGGCGGCTAAATTTGACGATTTTAGTTTTAGCCTCATTCGCCGCCCAGATACTCCTGCAGACTCTTGAACTTCCAGCACGCTGCTAAAGCAGCAAAATTTGAAGTGCCGCTTTAAATTTAAACGAGCGCCAGCTTCAGTACCTCTTCGATCCGATCTACCGGCGTTATTTTCAGATCGTTTTTGACCTCGTCCGGGATCTCTGCCAGGTCGCGCTCGTAGTTTTTGCACGGGATCAAAACCTCGGCGATTTTGGCTTTGTGCGCGGCGATGAGCTTCTCCTTAAGCCCGCCGATCGGCAGCACCTTGCCGCTTAGCGTGATCTCGCCCGTCATCGCCAGATCGGCGCGCACCTTACGCTCGGTTAAAATCGACGCGATCGCCGTGCTCATCGTGATGCCCGCGCTCGGTCCGTCCTTGGGCGTCGCGCCCTCGGGCACGTGGATGTGAAGGTCGAATTTATTATAAATTTGCTCCGAGCTTTCGGAATTCTCCTCCGCGTCTAAATTCCGCGCCGCCGCAGGGCTTTTAGACGCGCCGCTATTTGCGCGCAATGCGGAGTTTTTGCCGCCGCGCGAGGCTTTTGTCGCGCCCGCCTTCGCGTCTTGGCCCGCTTTGAGCTTGCCCTCGTCGATAAGCACCTTTACGACGCTAAAGGCGATCTGCGCGGATTCTTTCATCACGTCGCCGAGTTGACCCGTGATCGTCATCGCGCCCTTGCCTTTGATCTTGACCGCCTCTATCTTGAGCACGTCGCCGCCTACCGCAGTCCACGCAAGCCCGTTTACGATGCCGATTTGATCGCGCTTTTCGACCTCGTCGATCTCGAAAACCTTTTTATTTAGAAATTCGCTTAAATTTTTCGTCGTAACGACGATTTTTTTAAACTCTTTGTCTTTTAAAATTTTAACCGCGACCTTGCGGAAGATCGCTGCGATCTGGCGGCGCAGGTTTCGCACGCCGCTTTCGCGCGTGTACTCTTCGATGATCTCGGAAAGGGCTGCGGGGTTGATCGCTACGTCGGCTGATTTTAAGCCGTGGCGCTGCAGCTCCTGGGGGATCAGATAGTCTTTGGCGATCTGAAATTTCTCCTGCGGCGTGTATGAGCTAAGCTCGATAAACTCCATCCTATCGCGCAGCGGCGCGGGTATGAGAGATACGTCGTTTGCCGTGGCGATAAAGATAATCTTGCTAAGATCGATGTTAAAATTTAGATAGTAATCCCTAAAGCTCGAGTTTTGCTCGGGGTCTAAAATTTCAAGCAGAACCGCCGTCGGATCGCCCTTGTATGAGCTTGAAATTTTATCGATCTCATCAAGCACGATGACGGGGTTCATCTGATTTGCCTCGATGAGACCCTGCACGATGCGACCCGGCATCGCGCCGATGTAGGTGCGGCGGTGTCCGCGTAGCTCGTTTACGTCCTCGAGCCCGCCCAAAGCGATGCGGATAAGTTTGCGCTTAAGTGCGGTCGCGATAGAGTTCGCAAGGCTCGTCTTGCCTACGCCGGGAGGACCGTAGAAGCACAAGATCGCGCCGCCGTTTTTGCCGTCCTCTTTGCTCTTCTTGCCGCTTGTGCCGCGAAGCTCTAAAAGCTGCTTTAGCGCGAAATACTCCTCGATACGCGCCTTGGGCTTTTGCAGGGAGTGGTGGTCTTTGTTTAGCTGAGCGGTAACGCCCTCGATGGACATCTTGTGTTTGGCGGTCTTTTCAAAAGGTACCTCCAAAACCCAGTCCAGATAGCTCTGCACGAGCCCCGCATCGGCGCTATCCGGATGAAGGCGGGCAAATTTATCGATCTGCTTTTTGATCTCTTTGTAAGCATCCTCGCCCAAATAGGGCTTTTTGGCCTCTAACTTTTTACGGTATTCCTCGATCTCGATGTCGCGGTCGGCATCGCCGCCGAGCTCCTTTTGGATCTGCTTGAGTTGCTCTTTTAAAAAATACTCTTTGTTCGTCTTATCGATCTTGGAATGAACCTTGCTTTTGATCTCCTTTTCAAGCCTCTGCGCTTCAATCTCGTCGGAGATGTAGTTGATGAGGTTGAAAAGACGCTTTTGCAAGTTGCTCTCGGTAAAAAATGAGTAGGCTACCTGCTTTTTTAGGCGCAGTGCGCTTAAAATCAGGTCGCAAACGCGCGCTGCGTCGGTGCCGTCGTCGATGGTTTTTAGCAGATCATTCGGGAAAAAATGCGTGAGCGTGCTAAGCGTCTTGGTTTTTTCCTTTAGCACGCTTACAAGCGCGTCTAATTTCTGGTCATTGCCGCGCTCGTCATGGATGATATCGACGGTAGCGATTAGCGGATCTTGCGAGATTTCTTTTACGATTTTGCCTTTTAGCGCGCCTTGGAATAAAATTTTAACCCGACCGTCGGGAAGCGGCACGGTTCTCATAACGGAGCCCACGACGCCTGCGTTATAGATACCGCCGAAGCTTCTATCGCCGCTGAATTCCGACTTTGAGCTTACGACCATTATCATAGATTCGTTTTTGGCGGCTAGATCGAGGGCTTTTTTATTATGCTCGTCGCCGATGAAAAGGGGTGCTATCATAAACGGATATAAAAATAGCTCGTCCTCGACGATGATAGGCAGATCGCTCGGGAAGGTTGTATTTTGCATCAGTTGCATCGCTCCTCCTACTCAAAAATCGCGCGATACCAAGGCGAGCGCGGTTTGATGACGTCGGTGCCGTTTAGCGGGGACTCTTCGATGCGTTGCTCGTAAATTTTGGCAGAACTTTCGCGGTCGGTGCGCTGGTAAAGATCCTTGATGTCGATATTGAGCTGATGCTCTGCAAGCCTGAGCTTCGTTAGCATCGTCTCAAGTAGCGGACGATACTCGCTCTGCGGATATTCGGCGATAAATTTATGAATTTCATCGATGCTGTTTAGCATTAGCTTTTGGTTGCGGCTAGGGCGGCTAAATGAGTCGAAATTTGCCTTAATCTTTAAAAACCTCGCGTATTCGATCTTTTGCGTCGTGCCGTAGAGGCGGATATATTCGTCTAGGTATTTGTTTGCTTTCTCGTAGTTTTCGTCCTCCACAAAAGCCCACGCCATGATAAGCGTCATCTCCTCAAGTAGCGGAGAGGCGATATGTTCGCTCGAAAAGCTGGTGTAGTGCTTCTCAGCATCCTCCATATTTGCGTTGTTGATATCTTCTAAAATTTTAGAATACCACGTCTCGGGGCTTAGGTTAAAAAGCTCGCCATCGCCCTTGCCGCTGCAGCCGCCGATGAAAGCGATGAGTAGGGCGCAAAATAGAATTTTATTTAGATTTGTCATAAAGAAATCCTTGGAATTTATTTAGCCCGTAATTTTATAGTCTTAGGGTAAATGCAAGCTTAAATTTAACGGGCCGAATCGAGAAATGAGGTTTTAGGTTTATTTTTTGAACGGTTAAAG
>CALHQN010000017.1 GCA_938036585.1 uncultured Campylobacter sp. | reverse complement strand
ATAAAACAAGCTCTTCCTCGCCCTCGTGAGTGTTTGAGATCGTAAGCACAAAGCTATTTGCGGACGCGGCGGAATAGTCCTTCGTCGCAACGGCGATATTCGCGCTTTTCACGTTGCCAGCGACCTTTATATTTTTTGCGCCGAGCTCCCGCAGTCGCGCCGCATCAAGCTCACTTTGCGCAAGCACCAGATCGATATTTTCAAACGCTTTTCGATAATAAAACTTAAAGCGCAGATAGCTCGCGTACGAGCGGTCGCTAATGCGCGCGTTTAGCAGGATTACGTAGCTTCCGCGCGATTTAGCGGAACGGATCAAATTTAGCCACAGCTCGGCTTCAAAAATCACCAGCACGCGGCTGCCCGTGAGCCAAAACGGAAGCCAGTTTTCAAACGGCAGGTAGCGAGAGTTCGGCGTGAGCGCACGCGCCGCACCGAAGCCCGTCTGCGTGGTCGTACTAAGCGCGACGCTTTCAAATTTAGAAATTAGCGGCGCGAGAGCATTTACCTCGCCCAGGCTGCAAGCGTGAAAGTGCACCGCAGCGGGGCTAAATTTAGGGTTTTTGTATAGAAAAAATCGCGCCTTCAGGCTCGTGCGGTATTTTTTTTTAAAGCTTAGGATAAAAATAAAAGGCGCAGCTGCAAGCCACGCCAAAAACGCCAAGGCGGTATAGATCACTCGGCTTCTTTATATAAAATTCTGCCGCAATACGGGCAGGTTACGATGTCGTCGCTTTTGATGACCGCGGAATAGGTCTTGTCGCTTATGCGCATAAAGCAGCCGTAGCAGGCCTGTTTGCGCACCGGCGAGACCGCCGTATTGCCCGCCCACTTGCGGATCTTTTCGTAGAATGAGACGGTTTTGGGGTTCATCGCCTGCATTAGCTTATCGCGCTTGGCGTAGATCGCGCCGCGAGCGACCTCCACCTCGCCCATCTCGGCGCTTACCTGCTCCTGTAAGCTTTTTAACTCGGCTTCAAACGCCTCTTGGTTTTCGCTCTGCTCTTTTACGAGCGCTTCCTTTGCGGCTACGATCTTTTCTAGCCTTTCGATCTCCTCGTTTGTGGCTTCGAGCTGCTCTTTTGCGATGTCCTCTTCGACGCTAAGGGCTTTGATCTCCTTTTCGGTTTTTGCCGCGCCGCTTTTTTTGCCCGTGCTTTTTAGCTTGGACGAAAAGGCGCTAAGCTGCGCGTTTGCTTGTAAAATTTGAGATTTTAGCTCGGCGATCTCCGCATTTAGAGTTTCGATCTGTTCTTTTGCGCCGTTTATTTCAGTGCTTTTTTTACTCAGCTTCTCCTGTGCGGCCTCGATTTTAGGCTTAAATCCGTCCAGCTGCTTATCGAATTCGCAAAGCTCTACTAATTGGCTTAAATATTTGTTCATCTTTTTCCTTTAATAATACGTAAATGGATTTTTTTGCTCGCTTATTATAACTTCAATTTCGCTTTTTTGCAAGAAAGGTGCGAGCGCGCGCCCAAAATAGCGCTCACTTTCAAAATGATTTATATCGATCAAACTCACGCCGTTTTCTAAATTTTGAAGCGCGGCGTGATATTTTATATCGCCCGTGATGAAGCAATCCACGCCCAAGCTTTGATTTAGTTCGCTTCCGCTGCCGGTGCAAAGCGCGATATTTTGGATAAAATTTTTCGTCTTTACGGCGCGCAGATGCTCGATGCCAAGCTTGCGCTTTATCTGTGCACACAGCTGCTCAAAGCTCAAATCCGCGCGCATAAAAACCAAAAAATCCCGCTCATCCGTAATTTCAAATTTTAAAATTTCGCGCGCTACGAATCCGTTTAAAACGTGCTTGTCAAAATTCGTATGCATCGCGATGAGAGAGATATTTTTGCGGATCATCTCATAGATCAAATTTGCAGGATATAGCCGCGGATCGAGCGATTTTAGCGGGCTGAAAATCAGCGGGTGGTGTACCACGAAAAGCGAGCCCGCCTCCGCCTCGCGCACCAGCTCGCTAGTAACGTCGAGGCTTAGATAGATTTTTGAAATTTCATCATCCAAGTTTCCGAGCATTAGCCCGCTATTATCCCACGCCTCAGCGTCGCAAAAAGGCGCGGCGGCGTTTAAAATTTCATAAATTTCGCCCGTTTTCATAAATCCTACTTTGCGCTTTCATCCGCTTTGTCTGCGGCGTTTTTCTTGCAGTGGGCGTTTTTTAAATTTACGCCTGCCGAGTTTGCGGGCGCCGAGTCAGCCCCTTTAACGCCGCACTTCTCGCTCTTTTTACTCTCATTTGCTGCGCTGCCGTCTTTGCCGCCTTTTTTATCGCTGCACGTCGCGGCGTCCAGCTCGGCGACATATTTTTGCGGATCTGCGTAGCAAAGCGCGCAGTTTTTGGCAAGATCGCGGATCTTTAAAATATAATCCTGCCTCTGCGTAACCGAGATCGCGCCGCGCGCATCAAGGACGTTGAACGTGTGTGCCGCAAGCATGCAGTAATCATACGCGGGAAGCGCCAGCCCGTGCTTTAGGATGCTCTTGCACTCGCCGAAGCAGTTTTCAAATTGATTAAAAAGCATCGCGGTGTCCGCAAGCTCGAAGTTGTATTTGCTAAACTCGAACTCGCCCCTTTTATGCACGTCGCCGTAGGTTACTAGCCCAGCCTTGTCGTCCCAGACGATGTCGTAAACGTCGTCTTTGTTTTGCAGATACATCGCCAAGCGCTCAAGTCCGTAGGTGATCTCACCGCTTATGAGCTCGCACGTGATGCCGCCTACTTGCTGAAAATAGGTAAACTGCGTCACCTCCATGCCGTCCAGCCAAACCTCCCAGCCAAGCCCCCAGGCTCCGAGCGTCGGGCTCTCCCAGTTGTCTTCTACGAAGCGGATATCGTGGCTTTTAAGATCGAGCCCGAGCTTTTCCAGGCTTTTTAGATAGAGCCCTTGGATGTTGTCCGGGCTTGGTTTTAAGATCACCTGAAACTGATAATACGCGCCCAAGCGGTTTGGGTTTTCGCCGTAGCGCCCATCTGTTGGGCGACGCGAGGGTGCTACGTATGCCGCGCGCCAAGGTTTGCTTCCTAGACTGCGCAAAAAAGTAGCCTGATGATAGGTGCCTGCGCCTGCGGGCATATCGTAGGGCTGAACGAGCAAGCAGCCCTGCTCGTGCCAGTAGTTTTGAAGCGTCAAAATAATCTGTGAAAACGTCATTTTTATCCTTTTATCGATATGTAAATTTAAATTTTATCTTCCAAAGCCTCTCTCAAAGGCTCTTTGCGGCTCTAAAAATTTTTAAAATTTCAGCCGAGCATTCGCCCGTCAAGTCGGAATTTACCGAAACTAGATCATTTTTTCAAAACAAGGCGGCCTCTCATTTTCGCCTGAAATTTTAGCGAAATTTCATTCTGCAAGCCCCGCTGCGGCAAATTTATCTATACTCCAGCAGTTTGAAATATTTTTTCGCGATCGGATCGAGAGCGAATATATCGAAATCTCCCTTATCGCCGAGATCTCTTGCCGCGGGATACTCGCCGTCCGTGACGTAAAACGCCCCATCTAGCCTCACTTCGCCGTCCTTGCATCTAGCTTTTTCGTCCCAAAAATACCGCCACTTATATCTTGTACCGCGCTCGGAGCTGCCTACCTGCAGCGTTAGGCTTTGAAACGAGCCCTCGCGCGGGCTATATCTGATGATCATCTGCCCCTCGTCGATTGCGGCGTTACCCTCGTCGTCATAGCCCTCGCCCAGATCGAAATGCTCGCCGTAATATTCGATAGTAACGTCTTTAGAGGGCTTGTAGTCCTCCGCAATACCGCTAAATTTCACGCCCCCTTTACGCTCGTTCGCATTTTTTTCTAAAATTTTCAAACTGTTTTCGTTCGCGCAGTAGCCGAGATTTAACTTTACGATCTCATCTTTATTTGCTTTCAAAAATTGCCTCAAACTATCCACCGAAGCGGCATCGGATAAAAACACTTCCTTGCTTTTAATCTCTTTTGCCCCTAAAAGCGCGACAAAAGCAAGCGACAGAGCGACGATCTTTTTCATTTTATTCCTTTAATTCTTTAAACACGGCAAGGAATTCATCGCCCCGCACTTCAAAATTCTTATACATATCCCAGCTGGCATTGGCTG
>CALHQN010000016.1 GCA_938036585.1 uncultured Campylobacter sp. | reverse complement strand
GACAACAAAAGATACTCAGTAACGCGCTGCTACTATGTCATAGTCGTGGATAATACCTTTTTGACCTACTCGCATTTGATGATTTATGAGGAGCTGCTTTATCTTCTGTATTCGCAGAACAAGCTAAAAAACGGCGATTTTTCACTGACGCTCAAAAAATCGGAGCTGGCGAAAAAATTTAAGACCGACATCACCAAAAGCGCTACCGAGACGATAAAGCGCTTTTATGAGATGCAGCAGGTCAAAATCACTATTTTCGTAAAAGACAAAGTCGAAAAACAGATGAATATTATAGAGCGCATCGACGCGCCGCAAAGCGAAAAATACGGCGACATCCCCGACGAGATCAATATCTCGCTAAATTCCGAGTTCGTGCGGCTCTACCGCTGTGCGTATCTGGATAAGATCGAGTATTTAAATAGCTTTGATATCGAACAGGGCAGCTTCATCCGCTACTTCATGCAGCACGAGCTGGACGGCGGCGTCAAAAGCTCTGCGATCATCGATAAAATGGGCGTTACGACGTATCTGCCTTTTACTTATAAAAAGCGCTTCGAGCAAGAGATCGCAAGAGTGAGCTTTTATTATAAAAACGAGAAATTTTGCATAAAAGACGGCTTTGTCGTCATCGAAAACCACGAAAACAAGGCGATAGATAATCAAAACGCGTCGATTGAGCTTTTTGGCGTGATATACGAGCAGATAACGCAAAACTGCACCAAAGCCGTTACGCTAAACGAGCAAAATTTAGCGAAGTATTATGCGCGCTTCGGCAGGTTTGAGACAAGCCAGACGGTGTTTAAAATTCTAAGCAACATGGAGCTCATGCTAAATCAATCGATGCAGAAAGAAAACGCGAAGATCGCCTGTTTTTCGCACTTTTTCGAAAGTATCGTCTGTAAAAACGGCGGGGAATTTGAAATTTTGATCGAGCTAAACCAAAAAGGTTTTGAGTATATCGTCTCACGTAGCGCAAATTTGGACTTTTGGAACGTCGAAGCCGCAGACTACGGACTCACGCCGTACCCTGCAAATAGCTGTGCGACAAACGGCAAACTGGGATAAATTTAAGACGCTAAATTTTAAAATTTAGCCGCAAAACGCGTGAGCGCGCCCGCCGCATCAAGAATAACGCGCGGGAAAATTTTAAAAATTTACTCCTGCGTCCTTAGCTCGGCGATGAGCCCGTCAAGCTCTCCGCTATTTTGCGCGCTCAAAAGCCGCTCGTTTATGAGCCGCATTTGAGCCGAAAATTCGCTACCAAGCATATCCGCGACGAAATTTTCACTCTCGCTCTCATCCCTCACCGGATACATATCGCGCCAGATGTCGGTTATCCACCAGCCGCACTTCGAGACGCAGGTAAAGTCCTTTAAAACGCCCGTCTTTAGCTTCATCATCACTTCGTCGGTTTGTTTGATCTCGCTTGCGACAAAGTCTTTGTGGATACCGTCTAGGCAGGTGAAAATGCGGTGTCCTAGGCTTTGGACGCTGTTTTCGGAGCAGATCCTAAACTGAAAGATGCTATCTTTAAAATTTAGATCGGATAGGCAAATTGGATGCTTTTGAGTAAAATTCGGAAACGAATCAAAGCTCCTGTCGTCGATGCTAAGCGCCCAGTTAGAGTTTGGATTTTTGCGGGCGAACTCGCCGAAACTTAGTCTGATAAATTCTTTATAGCTTAGCTCCTCAGCGGTGAAAAAGTCGTAGTTGGCGCAGTTTGCAGCTTTAAAATCTTTAAATTTCATGATCCCTCCCGTAAAATTTCGCCTCAAATTTACTCAAAACAGCATTTTATCATTTTGCGGGATTTATTTTTATTAATCCGAATAAATTTAATCAAGAATTTACGGGGGTCAAAACTTGCGAAAAGCTTCTAGTTATGTTTTGAGTGAAATTTACGCATGTTGGAAATTAAATTTGCTGAAATTTAAAATTTTTGAAAGATTTCGCCGCTTGGAACTTCGCACCGCAGAATTCTGAGACCAAAACTCCAAAGCAAAATTTTACGCCAAACCCATACGCGCAGAATTTTGCTCGCGAGAGGGCTTCGCCAAATACGGCATAGAATATCTATCTAAAATCTCGCGGATTTGCGGCGTCTAAATTTACGAGCCAGACGCGAAGTTAAATTTTGTATTTCGCGCTGCAAAATAAACAACCATCACATTATAGAAAATTTGCAAATTTATAAAATTCGGGCTTTTAAATTTACTCCAAAAGCCCGAATTCTGATTTATTTTACCAGCTCGTAGTTATACTCTTTCGTGCCGTCGAGTAGATTTGTGACGTTGTAGCCTCGCTCGTTTAGGGCTTTGGCGAGCTTGGCGCTGCGGTTGCCGCTGTAGCAGTGCGTGATTATCCTTTTGCCTTTGTTGGCCTCAAGCACGTCCTTGTAGTTTTCTAAAGGCTCGCCATCAGGAATATTTATCGCGCCTTTCATATGCCCCGCGTCGTAGTCCTGCTTCTGCCTAGCATCGATGATCAGCACGTTCGGCTCATTTGCTATTTTCAAAAACCCCTCCGCGTTTATGCTGCCGACCTTATACAGCTCATAGTCGTACTGCTTCACGCCTGGCGCGTTCATAAGCATGCTAAAGCCCTTTTGTTTAAGTAGATCAAGCGCCTTGCCGCTGCGATTGCCCGTATTGCAATAAAGCACGACGTTTTTATCCTTATAGGCGTTTATCTCATCCAGCCTACTTTCCAGCTCCCCAAGAGGGATGTTGATCGCGTGTTTTATGTGTCCTGCGGCGTATTCCTCCGCGCTTCTAACGTCAATGACCAGATAATTTTCTTTTGCTCTATTGTCCTCCTCTATTGCCGATAGCGCCGCGCCGCTTATAGTGTAGCCGCTAGGCTGCTGCGTCTCGGCGCCGCAAGTTGCAAAAGATCCTAATGCTGCTAGCAAAACCGCGCTTTTTAAAATTTTGTGAGAAATAAATTTCATATGGTTCCTTTAAATTTTAGCTTTTTAAGCGGGGGGATTATATCAAAAAAATTTAGCTAAATAGTGTGAATTTGTGCGAGGCGTGTTAGATTATTCTAGCGTAAGATTTCTTATGTGAAAACGCGATGAGAGCCCAAATGAACGCTTTTTCCAAAATATCTTAAGGCTCACGGACAAAGATACTTTGCGTAAATTTATCTTTTAGAAACAGGGCGATAAATCCAAAACTCGCGCCTACCCGATTGCACCGCCAAATCGCAAATCCCGCTCGGAACGCTTAAATTTTATCTCGGCGAGCATTTAAATTTGGGTTGTATTAAAAGCGTATCAATAAGATAAATTTTAGGCTTTTGCTAATTTTCATTATTTTTCAAGTATAAGTAAGATATAATCTCGAACTTTTTGGGGCGCCGTTGCGGCTCTTAAAGTGATTAAAGATGGTGTCAAGAGAGAGACTTGAACTCTCGACCTCCGGCTTATGAGACCAGCGCTCTAACCAGCTGAGCTACCTTGACACGCGAACAGAAGTGGCAAGTATAGCTAAATATTCTTATTTTTAATTGAAACACTTTAAAAGGAGCGAAAATGAATGCGGCTTTGATTTTATTAGTCGTCATAGTTTTGTTAGTTTTGGCGTTAGTGGGAGTTTATAACTCATTCATCGCTAAGCGCAACCAGGTGAGAAATATCGCTTCCACCGTCGATACGCAGCTTAAAAAGCGCTACGACCTCATCCCAAATTTAGTTAGCGCCACGCGCGAATATATGAGCCACGAAAACGCCGTACTAACGCGCGTTAGCGAACTTCGCTCGCAAGCGATCAACGCGGCTTCTAACGCGGATAAATTTAAGCTAAATAGCGAAATTTCGGCTCTTTTGGGGCAGATCCGCATTGCGGTAGAGGCGTATCCGAACCTCAAGGCTAACGAATCCTTTACCAAGCTACAAAACGCATTAGGCGAGTGCGAGGAGCAGATCAGCGCCGCACGCCGCGCTTATAACGGCGCCGTTACGGTTTATAATAACGCCTGCGAAATGTTTCCTACTAACATCATCGCTAGCGTTTTTAACTTCGCCAAAGCGGAATTTTTCGCCGCCAGCGAGCAAGAAAAGCAAGCCCCAAACGTCTCTGAGCTTTTCAAAAAATAGGCGCGAGACGTATAAAATTTGCGATGAAATTTTAAAATTTTATCGCAAATAATGTTGGATGTCGCAAG
>CALHQN010000015.1 GCA_938036585.1 uncultured Campylobacter sp. | reverse complement strand
AATATTTTAAATGAAATTTTACGCCTAAATTTAAACCCTAAATTTAAAAACCAGAATTTCAACGATGAAATTTAATAGCTAAATTTCTTCAGATCAAACCGTTTTTGAAAAGCGCTTTTCGCCCAAATTTTTACCCATATACTCATCAAAGCACATCGCGATATTGCGGATCAAAAGCGTGCCGGTAGGCGTTACCGAAATTCTATGCGGCGAGACTTGTACGAAATCCTTTAGCGCCTCAAGCTGTTTTAGGCTAGCGCCAAAATGCTCGAAAAATTTTATCTTAAATTTCTCCTCGATCGCCTCTATATCGACGCAAAAATTACTCATAAGCCCCATAATCACCTCTTTGCGCAGCAGATCCTCTTCATTTAGCAAAATGCCCCTGCAATACGGCAGCCTGCCCGTATCGATCGCGGCTTCATATGCATCCATATCTTTGAAATTTTGCGCGTAGTGGCGCGCTCCTTCGCCGATGCTAGTTAGCCCGATGCCGATCAGATCGGCGCCGCCCTTGGTCGTATAGCCCTGAAAATTACGGTGTAGCGAGCCGTTTTTAAGCGCGGCATGAAGCTCGTCCGCGGGCTTTGAGTAGTGATCCATACCGATCATCTCATATCCGTTCGCGCTCAAAAAATCGTGCGTAAATTTTAAAATTTCAAGCTTCACTTTAGGCTCCGGTAGGGTCGTCTCGTCAAATTTACGCATAGATTTTTTGATCCACGGCACGTGCGCGTAGTTAAAGATCGCAAAGCGGTCCGGATCAAGCGAAAGCGCAAGCTCCAGCGTGCGCTTAAAGCTAGCTAGGCTCTGATACGGAAGGCCGTAGATGAGATCCATATTTATCGATTTTATCCCCCTCTCGCGCGCCATAGCTATGACGTCCCTCGTAAGCTCGAAAGGCTGGATGCGGTGGATCTCCTTTTGCACTTGCGGATCGAAGTCTTGCACGCCGTAGCTGATGCGGTTAAAGCCGTTTGAAACGAGCACGTCGAGCTGTTCGGCGTTTAAAAATCGCGGATCGATCTCACAGCTGATCTCGGCTTCAGAGCTAAAATTTGTAAAATATTTTTTGATATTTTTTATGTGGCGCGCTAGCTGTTCGGCGCTAAAATATGTAGGCGTACCGCCGCCGAAGTGCATCTGCACGACCTGGCGCGAGCCGTCCACGACGCCGCTTAAAATTTGCATTTCGCGCTCGATATAGTCCAAATACCGATCCATCTTGTCGCGTTTGCCCGTGTAGATTACGTTGCAGCCGCAAAAATAACAGGCGGAGCGACAAAACGGCATGTGAAAGTAAAGTGACAGCGGCGTGGAGCTTTTTTGATTTTTCAGCTCGTTCAGATACCCGTCGTAACTGAAGTTTTCGCTAAATTCCAAAGCGGTCGGATAGCTCGTGTAGCGGGGCCCGGGGCGCGAAAATTTCGCGTAAGCGTCGAAGTCTATGCTATTCACGGCCGCCCGCCTTAGTTTTGATAAGCTCTTCGATGTCGATAAAAAGGTTTGGATGCAGGCTTTTTACGCGCGAAACGACGGCATCGACGTCTAAGCTTAATCTTTTTGCATTCGGATTTGCGCCCGTAAGCCTTCTGATCTCGTCCATGCACACGATCCACGCATCGCCGAAATCTACCGGCGTATGCTGCAAGATCGAGCGCTCAAGCTTGAGATTAAAATTTTCCTGCATCGCGTTTTTGGTCGCAGCGATGAGATTTGCGAGCGATTTTATCGAGATCATCGTGTGTACTTCGTTATTTTCGTCGATGCCGAACCACGGCTCCTCGTCGCTCCACGAGCCGCTTTTTAAAGTGAGTTTTTTCTCGTTGTCCTCGCCCTGCGAAATTTCAAAAACCGTCCTTTTCGAGCTATCCAGCCCGAAAAATTCGCTCGCTTTGTCGATCTTTTTGAGCGCTTTGTCTTTTTCTTCCATGCTTTCTCCTAAATTTACCTTCTTTGATCCAGCCAGACCATAACGCCCTTTTGCGCGTGCAGGCGATTTTCCGCCTCTGCAAAAATTTCATCCGCGTGCGCTTCAAACACAGCCTCGCTCACCTCGTATCCGCGGTACGCCGGCAGACAGTGCAAAAAGATCGCGTTTTTTTCAGCCAGAGCCATTAAATTTTCATCCACGCAAAAGCCTGCGAAATCGCGAATTCTTTGCTCCTTTTCGGCCTCTTGCCCCATCGAAACCCAAGTATCGGTCGTCACGACGTTTGCGCCCCTTGCGGCTTCTTTTATATCGTTCGTTATTAAAATTTTAGCGCCTGAAATTTTAGCATTTTCTTGCGCCTGCGCCAGTATCTGCGGATCAGCCTCATAGCCCACGGGCGTCGCTACTCGCAGCTCAAAGCCAAGCTTGCTGGCAAGCATGAGCCACGAGTGCGTCATATTGTTGCCGTCGCCCACATACGCGGCTTTTATCTTTAGAGTTTCAATACCGCGCTCCACGATCGTCATTAGATCCGCCATTAGCTGCACGGGATGAAATTTATCGCTTAGCCCGTTTATGACCGGCACGCGGCTAAATTCCGCAAGCTCCATTAATGTCTCATGGCGATTTACGCGCGCCATGATTAGATCGCACATTCGCGAAATGACGCGCGCGGTGTCTTTGACCTGCTCGCCTCGCCCGAGCTGGATGTCGCGACTGCTCAAAAACAGCGCGTGCCCGCCAAGCTCGTTCATCCCCACGTCAAAACTTACGCGCGTCCTGGTCGAGCTTTTTTCAAATATCATCGCTAATTTTTGATCTTTCAAATACGGCTTAAAATCTCTTGCCTTAGCCTCTTTTTTAATCTCAAACGCTAAATTTAAAATTTCGATTATCTCGTCTTTGCTAAAATCGTTTAACGTAAGAAAGTGCCTCATATCGCTCCTTTTTGGTTAAATTTTACACTGTTTTCGCTTACGTAGCGTTTTATTCGGCTTTAAAATTTTAAATTTACGCTACGTGCCGCGAAGTAAATTTCAAAAACAAGTCTCGCCGCTACCGTGAAATTTTAAAATTCCAAAATTCTTAAAATTTTACCTGCGCGAGTTTAGAATTTCCGCGATCTCTTTGGCGTGATAGGTGATGATCATATCCGCGCCGGCGCGCCTTATGCCCATCATCGTCTCCATCATCACGCGCTCATAATCGATCACGCCCGCTTTCTTGCCCGCCTGCAGTAGCGAGTATTCGCCGCTTACGTTATACGCGCAGATCGGCAGCAGCGTGCGCTCTCTAAGGTCTCTGATTAGATCCAGATACGCAAGCGCGGGCTTTATCATCAAGATGTCCGCTCCCTGTGCCTCGTCTTGCAGGCTTTCGTTGATCGCTTCAAATCTATTTGCAGGATCCATCTGGTAGCTGCTGCGATCGCCAAAACTTGGCGCGCTCTCCGCCACGTCGCGAAACGGCCCGTAGTAGCCGCTGGCAAACTTGCTCGAATACGCCATAATCGGTAAATTTTCAAATCCGCCGCGATCGAGCGTCTCTCGCAGAGTTGAGATAATACCGTCCATCATGCCGCTTGGAGCAATCATATCCGCGCCCGCTTTAGCGTGGATGAGCGCCTGCTGCGCCGAAATTTCAAGCGTCGCGTCGTTATCCACCGTCTGATGTACATGATCGATGATGCCGCAGTGCCCGTGGTCGGTGTATTCGCAAAAGCACAGATCGGTGATGACGAGCAAATTTGGAAATTTAGCCTTTATCGCGCGCAGCGAAGTCGCGATGATGCCGTCCTCGCTTAGCGCATCCGAGCCGATGCTGTCCTTTAGCGAAGGAATTCCGAAAAGTAAAATTTTATCCAAACCAAGCGATATGAGGGTCTCGCACTCTTTTAAAATTTCATCCAAGCTCATCTGAAATACGCTGGGCATCGAGGCGATCTCTTTTTTGATGCCGATTCCTTCCACCACGAAAAGCGGATAGATTAGAAAGCGGGTTTGCAGATCGGTTTGTCGCACCAGATCCCTAAGCGCTGGGTTTATTCGTAGCCGTCTAAATCGTTTAAACATTATTTTTCCTTTTTTAGCTAGAATTGCGGGATTCATAATATCACAATTGGAGTAAATTTAAGCATGGATATAAAAATTTCAGAGGTCGCAAATCTCCCCTCCCGCTTCGGAAGCTTCCGCGTTCAGTCGTTTAAGCAAGGCGAGAAAGAGCATCTGGTGATATTTAAGCAACCTTTGGAGGGCGTCGTAAATGTGCGGATCCACTCGGAGTGCCTTACCGGCGATGCGATCGGTAGCCTAAAGTGCGACTGCCGCGACCAGCTCGAAGCAAGCCTAAAATATATCGAAGAGCACGGCGGCATGGTGATCTATCTGCGTCAAGAGGGGCGCAATATCGGGCTTTTTAATAAAATCAACGCCTACGCGCTGCAAGATCAAGGCCTCGATACGATCGAAGCAAATCATCAGCTGGGCTTTAAAGCGGATGAGCGCACCTACGAGATCGTGGATTTCATACTCGCTCATTTTGGAATTTCGCGCATAAATCTGCTTACGAACAATCCGCAAAAGCTACACGATCTAAAGGTAGAAGTGGTCGCGCGCGTGCCGATAATCATCACGCCGAATAAATTTAACGAAAACTATCTGCGCGTCAAAAAAGAGCAGATGGGGCATCTGCTGTGAAGCTTGCGCCTGGCGAGAGCTTTAACGAGCAGGTCGCTAAATTTAAAGCCTGCCTGCAAAAATTTAACCGCGTCCATAGCCTCACGAATTACGATGATTTGGACGCGGTGGTGCGCGACAGCCTAAGCGGAGCGGAGTTTATACCGCGCTATCCGCGCATCGCATGCGACATCGGCTCGGGAGCGGGCTTTCCGGGGATTTTTTTAGCGCTCGCGCTGCCGCTGTGCGAGTGGCATCTGTTTGAACCAAATCAAAAAAAAGCGGCGTTTCTAACCTACGCGAAGGTTAGCCTTGCTCTAGCTAACGTAAAAATCCACGCCGAGCGCGTGCAAGACGGCGCAAAGCTGCGCGCCGATCTGATAAGCTCCCGAGCGCTTATGAGTGCGCGAAGCTTAATTGAAATTTGCCGCGGCTTTTACGATCAAAACACGACGTTTTTGCTCTACAAAGGCTCGGGCGCAGAGGCGGAAGCGGAGGAATTCCGCAAGGAATTTACGAGCGCGCGCTGCGAAATTTTTAGCGGCGAAAACGCTTTGAAAAATAGAAAATTTTTAGTGATCAAAGGGGTGAAATAATGGGAAAAATTCTAGCCGTCGCCGTCATCGCGGCGCTCATATATTTTTTGATAGCGCCTAGATTTCGCATAAAGAAAAAGGACGATGCGACCGAGCTTTTGGCGTGCGACGAGTGCGGGACGTACTTTAGCAGCGATGAGCTTGCTCTGCGCGACAAAAAGCGCCTTTGCAAATCCTGCGAAGCCAAACTAAGGGGCGGCAAATGATCATCTTAGGCCACGCGCTCGTGCCCTACGAGCCGCTGTATCTCATCAAAAACGGCGACGAAGTTTTCAAATACGACAATCTGCTCTTTAAATTTAACGACAGGCTGATCGCCGCAGCGCAAAAGGCGCAGAAAAAATTTAGCGTTATCACGAACGATATAAATGAAATTTTACTCGCAAACGGCGCAGGCGCGCGCTTCATCATCGTGGATAAAAAATCCGCCGCGGCCGCGCAAAAGCTGGCAAACGATTATTTATTCGACGCCAAGATCGCGATGTTTATCGGCTCTGCGCGGGCGTTAAAAGGTCTAGCCGAGCTCGGAATCGATGCGGCGATCTTTAAAGACGCGATCGCAAACGCGCCCAAATCGCTACTTGCAAGCATCGGAGACAGCGTGGGCTCTAAATTTCACTTCGGACTTCCGAAAAAAGATGAAATTTTCGGCGGCGCGCAAAAGCTCGCGGATAAAATTTCGGCTCTGGATAAAAAGCTAAGCGCGCCCGCAGCCGGCGAAAAGGACGATATATGGAAAAGCTAAAAACGGCGCTTTTGATGAGCGCGCTGGTGATGATTTTTATGTTTGTAGGTAACGCTGTAGGCGGACGCAGCGGCATGATAATAGCCTTTTGCGCGGCGTGTGCGATGAATTTTTTCAGCTACTTTTTCAGCGACAAGCTGGTGCTAAAGCACTACCGAGCGGTGCCGGTAAGCGAGGATAGCGAACCGATGCTTTATGACATAGTGGACCGCCTCTGCGCGAGGGCAAACCTGCCGATACCGCAAATTTACATCATCGAAGAGGAGGTTCCAAACGCCTTTGCTACGGGGCGCAATCCAAATCACGCCGCCGTTGCGGTAACGCGCGGGCTGCTAAATTTAATGAACCCGCAAGAGATCGAAGGGGTGCTGGCGCACGAGCTAAGCCACGTAAATCACTACGATATCCTCATCGGCTCGGTCGCGGCGATGTTTGCGGGAGCTATCGCGCTACTGGCGAATTTCGCTCAATTTGGCGCGATAATAGGCGGCGGCAACTCCAATAATCGCTCAAACGGGATTTTTATGCTTATAGCCGCCATCGTAATGCCGCTAGCTGCGAGCATCATACAGATGAGTATTTCGCGGACGAGAGAATACAAGGCTGATGCGGGCGCCGCGGCGCTTACATCACATCCGCAGTGGCTGATCTCGGCGCTTAAAAAGCTCGACGCCTACTCCCAAAACTACCGCATGCGCTCCGCAGATGCCGCTAGCGCGCATATGTTTATCGTAAATCCCTTTGGCGGCGCGGCGAGCAGCCTTTCTAGGCTTTTCCGTACTCACCCAAGCACCGCAGATCGCATCGCCAGGCTAGAGCAGATCGACAAGGATATGCGCCTAAGCTGATCGTTGGTAAATTTAAGATAAAATTTCGCCACTTTAACCAAAGGAGAAAACATGGGTTTACTTTCATTCGTAGCCGAAGCAGGCAAGAAACTACTAGGTCTAGGCGATGACGCCAAATCCGTAAAAGACGAGATCGCCGCCAATCTCAGCTCTACGCCGGTAGAGGGACTAGAGGTCGAGGTGCAGGGCGACACCGTCAAAATCAGCGGCAACGCCGATAAGGAAACTCTCGAAAAAGCAGCCCTCATCGCGGGCAACACAGCAGGCATCAAAAACGTACAAATCGAGGGCATTAGAGAGGATAGCGCCGAAAACTACTACACCATCGTAAAGGGCGATAACCTATCTAAAATCGCGAAGAAATTTTACGGCGACGCGAACAAATACAAGATTATTTTCGACGCCAACCGCGAGGTTATCAAGGACGCGAACCTCATCTATCCGGGGCAGAAGATCAGAATTCCAAAAGCTTAAGCTCGCTTTTGAATGCCGCGGCTTGATTTTGCAAGCCGCGGATTTTACTTTTGCGCGTATTGCGCTGCGTTTGCGAGAGCCGTGATTTTATAAACACGCGGCGCAGCGCGATTTTGGCGAGCTACGTATTTTGCTAGCCGTGGATTTGCAGATTGCAAATTTCGCGAGCTGCAACTTTAAGGCTATGGTCTGCTTTTGCGAGACGGGTTTTGATTTTAAATCGTAGCGCGGTTTTGCGAGACGCACTGCGGCGGATAGCGGATTATTTGCCGCATCGCCTGTGTGCCGATATGCCTATACGCCGCTCTCGACGGATTTACGATAAATTCCATCGCGCCAACCAAACATATCGCGCTTTGATTGAAATATAAAGATGCCTGAAAATTTTAAAATTTCACCTAGAGATTACGACAAAGAGCCGCTAG
>CALHQN010000014.1 GCA_938036585.1 uncultured Campylobacter sp. | reverse complement strand
TTTTTTAAATAAACTCAATATCGATATTAGCGATAAAGTAAATTATTTTATGTAATCAAATTTTTAATAAAGGAGATACAGATGAGCAGAGAAAGCGTTGCAAAAATAGAATTAGACAAGGTAGAAGCTAAGTAAAAAATGTCAGAGATAATTTTGATTTAAAATATTTCAAAAATAAATATGGCGATAGAATAAAGCGGAGATTGTTTAAAAAAAGATAAAATTTTGCCGATTTTATCGGCATTGTATTTGGCCTGCGAACTCCGAAAAAGCATAAAAAACTCGAATAGAAAAGTTAAATTAATCTCTAAATTTACAGCGCTTGCGCGAGTATAAATTTCGCAAAATCTTCGCGGGAGTTCGGGCATTTGCACACTTCGTAGTATTCGTAACCCAGCTCGCGCGCCTGGTCCCTATAAAAAATATCCAGCTCGAAATCGGTCTCGGAGTTATCCACGCAAAACGCGATCGGGAATATGAGCGCTTTTTTGCTCTGCAGATCCCGCAATACGTCCGCGATATTGGGCTCTAGCCACTTCACGGGGCCAAGGCGCGATTGATACGCCAAAATAATCTCTTTAAATTTAATCCCGCGCGCAGCCAGCAGATCTTGTAAAATCTCCACGTGCGTCTTTATCTGCGCCTCGTATGGATCGCCCGCGGCGACCATTTTTACAGGCAGCGAATGCGCGGAAAATATGAGCGAAATTTGCGAAATTTCATCCGCGCTAAATTTCGAGACGCACTCCGCGATCAAATTTAATAAAATTTCGTTGTAAGCGGCGCTGTCGTAGAAAATATCAACTATCTTATAATTTTTTATCCCGAGCCGTTTAAGTGCGGCTTCGGCAGAGCACAGGCTCGATTGCACCGTCGTTTTTGAGAAGTGCGGATACAAAGGCATCAAAGTTATCTCATCAAAATTCGCGTATTTTTTAAGCACGTCCTCCGCAAAAGGCGGCGTGTAATTCATCGCATAATCGCAAATTAGCTCATCTATCGGTTTTTCATCCTGCGGCACTTCATTTTGCAGCGCCTCGCCCTGTGTCGGGATATCCTGTGGCGACTCACTCGCGGCGCTTGCGTCCGCCGCACCTTTAAATTTTAATCCCGCGCTTAATTCGGCTCGCGCGAGTAAATTTACCTGCTCGCAAAGCGCTTCGGTGATGGAGCATATCGGCGAGCGCCCGCCCAATTTTTCGTAGTTGCTGCGCGCCGATGCGGTTCTGCTTTTTACGATGAGCGCGGCTAAAACGCTGCGCCAAAAATCGCTCTTAACGCCCAAAATAAAAGGGTCGTTAAACATATTTTTTAAAAAAACTTCAACTTCGCCCAGATTATTCGGACCGCCCATATTGAGTAAAATTAGGACTTTTTTCATGAGATGATTTCTCTAATTTTTATCGCGTCCTCTACGCTTGCAAGTCCTGCGTCCGCGCTGCTGTTGCACATCGCGCAAAACGCTTCGTGCTCGCGCCGCAGCGAAAAGTCATCGCGATCGACGCGTAAATTTACGCGGCCTTCGGGGGTAATTTTAAAAAGAGTTATCGAGATTAGATCGCCGAAATATACGCCGCTGTCGGTGCAAATTTCGACACCGTGGCGTCTCATAGGATAGAGATTGGATTGCATGAGCGTGCAGTAGCAGCCGTTTTTTGTGTGAAGCGTCGCGCATGCGGCTAGAGTGCGCTCTTTAGAGATATTTTTGCTAAGTTCTATGCAGGCGATTTCGCTGTGAGAAAGCAGCCGCACAAGATCGACATCTCTAAAAAGGGCATTGGCGACGATATCTGCTCTATCATCGTTTGCAAAACCGCTTACAAAGCTCATCGAAAAAATTTTATCACCCTTGGCAAGTTCGCGAATCAGCGAGATAATCACGGGGTTATATCTATCCGAATACCCCACGGCTAGGCGCGTGCCGTTGGTCGTCGCGGCGTAGTTGATCTCTCTAGCCTCGGCGAGGCTCTGTGCGAGCGGGGATTCTACGAAGATATTTTTGGTAAAAGGGATACATTTTAAAATGAGCTCTTTATGCGCCGAAGGCGGAGCCGTAATGACCACCGCATCGGGCTTAGCGGTATTGAAAAGATCGGTTAGATTATCAAAGATCGGATAGCGCGGGCCGAAATTTTCACTGCCGCCCTTATGATAAAGCGCTACGAGCTCGAAATAATCGCTCCTTCTTAGCTCGCTAAAGTGCTTTTGACCAAGCTCGTCCATGCCTATGATCGCTATCTTTTTTTTCATCGCTATGCCCTAAATTTAATCTTTCGCGCCATTATAACTAAGAATGGTTAAAATTTTATAGTTTTTAAAATCTAATTTAGCTAAAATGCGCCTTTAAAATTTAACTTGAAATCAGGACAAATCATGGATATTAGAAGCGAATATTTGAATTTTTTTGCGAGCAAGGGGCACCAGATCGTTCCTAGCGCGCCGCTAGTGCCCGATGACGACAGCTTGCTTTTTACCAATGCGGGCATGGTACCCTTTAAAAGCATATTCACCGGAGCCGTACCGCGCCCGACGCCGCCCATCCGCACGAGCTGTCAGACCTGCATCCGCGCCGGCGGCAAACACAACGACCTAGACAACGTCGGCTATACCGCGCGCCACCATACGTTTTTTGAGATGCTTGGAAATTTCAGCTTCGGCGAGTATTTCAAAGAGCAGGCGATCGCCTATGCGTGGGAGTTCGTAACCGAAATTTTAAAGCTTCCCAAAGAAAAACTCTACGTCACCGTGCACGAGAAAGACGACGAAGCGTTTGGGTTTTGGGCGCAGCACATAGCGCAGGAGCGCATCTACCGCTTCGGCGATCACGATAACTTTTGGGCGATGGGCGATACCGGCCCGTGCGGCCCGTGCAGCGAAATTTTTTACGATCAGGGCGAGGAGCATTTTCACGGAAGCGAGGATTATATGGGCGGCGACGGCGACCGCTTCTTGGAGATTTGGAATTTAGTTTTCATGCAGTACGAGCGCGACAAGCAGGGCAATCTAAGCCCGCTTCCAAAGCCTAGCATCGACACGGGCATGGGGCTTGAGCGCGTCACGGCGATCAAAGAGGGTAAATTTAGCAACTACGACAGCTCGCTTTTTATGCCGTTAATTAACGAGGTCGCGAAGCTTTGCGGCAAGCCTTACGTTTATGAAGGTGGCGCGAGCTACCGCGTCATCGCCGATCATATCCGCTCGGTCGTGTTTTTGCTGGCGCAGGGAACGAATTTTAATCGCGAGGGCAGGGGATACGTTTTGCGCAGAATTCTACGCCGCGCCGTGCGCCACGGCTATCTGCTCGGTATCAAAGAGCCATTTATGCACCGCCTCGTGGATAAAGTATGCGAGCTGATGGGCGGACACTACGCCTATCTGAATGAGAAAAAGCAGGTCGTAAAGGAGCAGATCAAGCTCGAAGAGGAGCGATTTTTCGCCACTCTTGCAAACGGCATCGAGCTTTTTAACGAGGAGCTTAAGCGCACTAAAGAAATTTTTAGCGGCGAGGTCGCGTTTAAGCTGTACGATACCTACGGCTTCCCGCTCGATCTAACCGCCGATATGCTGCGCGATAAAAATCTGCGCGTCGATGAGGCGAAATTCGACGAGCTGATGAGCGAGCAAAAGAGCCGCGCAAAGGCCAACTGGAAGGGCAGCGGCGATAAGGCTAAAGCTCAGGGCGATTTTGCGATTTTGCTCGAGCGCTTCGGTAAAAACGAGTTTGTCGGCTACGAAAAGCTAAGCTGCGAGAGTAAAATTTTAGCGATTTTGGATGAAAATTTTAATATTAAAGATGAGGTAAAAAGCGGCGAGATTGCTTGGCTGATGCTTGAGCGGACGCCGTTTTACGCAGCTAGCGGCGGACAGTGCGCCGATATCGGCACGATCGGAAAAAGTGCCGTTTTGGATACGCAGAAATTTTTTGATTTGAACCTATCTCAAATTTCAGCCGCGCAGCCGCTTAAGGCGGGCGATACAGTGGAGTGTAGGGTGGACGCGTCAAGGCGCGCTATGATCGCCAGGCATCACAGCGCGACGCATCTTTTGCACGCCGCGCTTCGTAAAATTTTAGGCGAGCACGTGACGCAGGCGGGCTCCTTGGTGGAGCCCAACCGCTTGCGATTTGATTTTTCGCATCCAAAAGCGATGAGCGAGGATGAAATTTTAGCTGTGCAAAGCTTCGTAAATGAAGCGATCTGTCGCGGCGCCGCGCAGAAAATGGAGATAATGGATATAGAAAGCGCCAAAAATAGCGGCGCGATCGCGCTTTTTGGCGAAAAATACGGCGCGGACGTGCGCGTAGTAAGCTTCGGCGAGGTAAGCAAGGAGCTTTGCGGCGGAACGCACGTGAATAATATAAGCGAAATCGGCGCCTTTTTGATCTTAAAAGAGAGCGGCGTGAGCGCGGGCGTGCGCAGGATAGAGGCGATCTGTTCGCAAGAGGTAGTTAAATTTGGCCAGGATCTGCGCGATAAGATGAACCTTATCGAAGCCGAGCTAAAGGGAGGCGATCCGATCGTAGCGATCAAAAAGCTAAAAAGCGAGATCAAAGAGCTAAAGCAGGGCGCAAAGACGGCGAAAGATCCGAATGCGCTTTCGTTTTCGGACGTAAGCGGCGTCAAACTCTGCGTCGCGGCAGTGGACGGCGGCGATATAAAAACTATGATCGACGAGTTTAAAAATAGCCACGAAAAAGCGGCGATAATGTTGATGCAAGTGGGCGCGGACGGCAAAATTTCAATCGCTGCAGGCGTTAAAAACGCACCGATCAAAGCGGGAGAATGGGTTAAACTTGCCGCATCGATTTTGGGCGGCGGCGGCGGCGGGCGCGATGATTTTGCGACCGCGGGCGGCAAGGACGTGCTAAAAATCGAAGAAGCGATCAAAGAAGCGGTCGTTTTTGCAAAAGGTAAAATTTGAACGAGATCGACTCAAGCTTCGTCAAAGCCTCGCAAATTTTGCCGCTGATTCACATTTTAAGCGTGATTTTTTTGGTCTGCGCTCAAGTCTGCGTGATCTTTGTAGTTAGGGCTTTTATGCGCGAGCAGGAGCACGAAAGCAAGCCTTTGAGCGCTAAATTTGACGAGATAATGCGCTATTTTAGGCGCTACGAGCAGTGCTTCGCGATATTTCTAGCTCTTGTTTGCATTAGCGGATTTTTTCTATCAAACGGGAGCGATTTTAAATTTTCAGATCCGATGGTAAAGGGCGTAACGACGACGTTGTGGGTAGCGGCGGGCTTTATCGTTTTAAATTTCGTCTATATTCACTATAAAATTTTATCTTTTAAAAAGGCGGTCGCTGCGGAGGATGAGTTTGAGGCGAACGAGCATCTGATCATCGTCGTAAAATATTTCATCCCGCTAAATGTCGCGATAACTCTGATATGCGTATATCTGGGCGTGACGATAGGAAAATTTTGATGATCTATCTGGCTTCCGGCTCGCCCACTCGCGCTCAAATTTTAAAAGAGGGCGGCGTGGAATTTATCCAGATACCTTTCGATTTTGACGAGAGCGGCATTAGCAAGCAGGACGCTCGCAGCTATTCATATCGCGTCGCGCTTAGCAAAAAGGCGCAGTTTTTTAAAATTTATAAAAATTATGATAGAGTGCTGTTTGCGGATAGCTCCGTAATCGCGGGCGATCAAATTTTGGGCAAAGCACGCGATGAAGCGGATGCTTTGCGGATGCTAGACCTTCAAAGCGGCGCGGTTAGCAGCGTCTATACCGCGATGATCTTCGTAAGTAAAAACTTGCAGCTTGCCGCACTAAGCGTCGCGAGCTATAAATTTTATAAATTTAGCGAGGCCGATCTGCGCAGCTATATCGCTAGCGGCGATTGGCGCGGCAAGGCGGGTGCGATGAGCATCGAGGGCTTTAATGAAAAATATATCCTAAGCTCGCGCGGTTCTAAATTTACCGCGATGGGGCTTGATCTGGAAATTTTAAAGAGGTTTATATGGTAAGAATTTTATTTAGTTTTATTACGGTTTGCGCGTTCGCAGCAGGCGGCATCTTTTTGTATTTCTATTCGCAGATCCGCTTGGAATCGGACTCCATAATCAACTATCATCCAGAGCTCACGACTAAAATTTACGATCGCAACGGCAATCTGATCGCAAACGTTTTTAATGAGCAAAATAGAATTTACGTCAAATACGAAGATATCCCGGGTCGCGTGATCGAAGCTCTAGTAGCTATCGAAGATACGGCGTTTTTCGAGCACAACGGCGTGAACGTCGAGGCGATCTTCAGAGCGATCATAAAAGATATCAAGGCTATGAAATTCGTCGAAGGCGCTTCCACGATTACGCAGCAGATCACGCGAAATTTAGTGCTTTCGAGCGAAAGAAAGCTCGATCGCAAGATCAAAGAGGCGATTTTATCGCTTAAAATCGAAAACGAGCTAAGCAAAGAGCAAATTTTAGAGCGGTATTTCAACGAAGTGTATTTCGGACACGGATATTACGGCATTCGCACGGCTGCGCTTGGATATTTCAAAAAAGATTTGCAAGATCTTAGCATTAAAGAGATCGCGATTTTGGTAGGCTTGCCGAAGGCGCCTAGTAGCTACGATCCGACCAAACATCTGGATCTGTCGCTTTCGCGCGCGAACAATGTCGTTTACAGAATGCACGAGCTCGGCTGGATCAATAAAACCGAATACGAGATCGCTATGGCTGAGCGGCCCGTAGTCTATGACGAGACGCTCACACAAAACGTAGCCCCATACGCGGTGGACGAGATCATAAAGGAGGCAGAGAAGCTGATCCCCGATGTCCGCACGGGCGGATACCGTATCGAAACGAGCCTCGATCTAAAGGCGCAGGAGATGGCGCAAGAGGCGTTGATTTTCGGCTACAACGAAATTCTTAAGCGTAACAAAGACGCTAACGCAAGCAACGTAAACGGCGCGATCATCGTTACCCATCCGCAAAACGGCGAAATTCTAGCGCTCGTCGGCGGCGTGGATTACGCTAAATCAAATTTTAACCGTGCCAGCCAGTCACAGCGCCAAACCGGCTCGAGTTTCAAGCCATTTATATATCAGATCGCCCTTGATATGGGGTATTCGACGATGACGGAGGTCCCGGACATCGCCAGGGAGTTTGAAGACGGCAGCAGTAAAACATGGAAGCCTAAAAACTACGACAGCACCTACAGCGGCTACATCACGGTAAAAGAAGCCCTCACGCGCTCGCGAAATTTAGCCACGATAAATTTAATGCAGGCTATCGGCGTCGAGCGCGCGGTAAGAAAGCTGGAAGAGTTCGGTTTTAAAAATGTCCCGCCTGCGCTTTCAGTAGCGATCGGTAGCTACGGAATTTCGCCGCTTGAGTACTCTACGATGTATTCGATGTTTCCTGGGCTCGGTATCACGTCGAAGTCTAAATTTATCCTCTCGATCACCGATCAAAACGGCACTACTCGTTACGTAGAGCCCGAGCGCCGCCGCGTGCTGCGCCCGGAGCAGGCATATCTGATGACGACGTTGATGAAAAATATCGTCCAGCGCGGCACCGGCACTCGCGCGCGCGTGCAAGGAATCGACGTCGCGGGCAAAACGGGCACCTCAAACGATAGCATCGATGCGTGGTTTTGCGGCTTTACGCCCGATCTGCAGATCATCATCTGGTACGGCAACGACGATTATAAACCGATGCGAAAGGTCGAGGGCGGCGGCCGCACCGCAGCGCCAGTCTTTGCGCGCTTTTTAGCAAACTACCTCAAAGAGTATCCGCAAACTAAACGAAATTTCACGGTTCCAGATGGCGTCTTTAGCAGCTCATACAACGGCAAGGAGGAGTATTACACTAAAATTTCGCCGCTTCCTAAACCCCGCGAAAGTAGCAGTGACGGATCATTTTAAATTTGGATGGAAATCTAAATTTGATCCGCAGATTAAAAGCAATAAAATATATGGTCAATTTTAGGGGTTAAGATTGCAGGATTTAGAATTCGAAAGTAAAAAGATAAGAATAGAAAATACTCGTGTAGAATTCGGCAAATTTTTTAC
>CALHQN010000013.1 GCA_938036585.1 uncultured Campylobacter sp. | reverse complement strand
GACTATATGTGGCATAAGTTTTGCCAGTATTATTTTCACCGCATATTATAGTTAGTCCGCCTACCTCAAAATTTGCCTCATCTAGCATCCCAACATTTTTTAAGCTTATTTTCATTATATATCCTTTATTTGCATATTATAGCTAATTTTTTCACCAAATTAAATTGCTGAGTTTAGGAAATTTGTTATATACGTATCGTCTTCTCTCGTTATTTTGCCGTTTGCAAATTCTACACCATTATCATTGAAAATTTATTTGATTTAAAACTACGCTCTGGGCAAGAACTAGAAATGCCTATAGTTTTTATTCTGCTCCCTGTGCCCTTGTGTTCTGCCTACACAAGAAAAACACAAAGATTAGTGGCGTCTAATCAGGAAATTTTTTCATTTTATGAAGTCTCAAAACTCCGTTTGTCATAGGTCTAGTGTTTAATACGCAATCAAAATTCGGCGAAGTTTCCAACGACGTATAAAGGAAAAAGACACGCCGCTAGGTATTCAAGTCCGGATAATCCCATGCGTTATACTCATCCGTCAGATTATCATTCTCCGCACCCTTGCAGCACAGCCACTCTAGCCCACCGCGCCTCTCCATCACGACCTCTTCATCTAGCCCCGCGCAGTCTGAGCCGTGCACGCGGGCATTGACGCACGCCCAGTGGTAGCGGTAGATGAGATCGAGCGCCTGCAGGATTTCATCCGTGTCACGCAGCTTCACGCGTGCCGAGAAATCGCCGCCGCTAAAGGTGTCCATCACAAAGGCGCAGTCGCAGATCTCGCTCGGAAAGCTAAGCTCCTCCACGAGCCCCATCGCCCACATCAGCGCCCACAGCGACTCGTATTTCCAGCCCATATTCACGGCCTCGTCGCGGCTCGCCTCGCCCTGCGTGACGCGGCGTTCCATGCGCGTGAGCTTGTCTATGCAGCCGTAGCGGTTATCTAGAAAGCCCTGCACGCCCTGCTTATCCTCATCCGCGAGCTTGCCCTCGTCTCTGATCGAGCAGGCGCACATTATCGCCGCGTACGAGCAGATCGCGCGGGCGATGACCTCGTCTTTTTCGCGCGGAGTGATCTCGCTCGTCTCGTATCGCAGCGGCAGATGGTCAATGTACGGCACGCCCTGCGATTTTAAAATTTCGATGCTTATATCCTTGCGCTCCTGCGCGGTCTTGCCGATCTTCGCGGCGTTTGCGCTATTTTTGCCGCCTTTTTTGAAAAAATCTGAAAATGCCATGAGCTCTCCTTAAAATTTTAAACGTATTTTAAAACAATCGCGCAAAATTTCAGCTTACGATGGCGGGGCGGATTTTTAAATTTAAGCTCAAACCCAAGCTTTGCAAATCGGACGTAAATTCCGCGCCTCATCTTGCTAATTTATGCGCCGCCGCGCAGGATTGTCCGCGCCCGCAATGAGGCAATTAAAAGGATCGTTCGCGCCGCAAAGAGGCGGCCGAATTATGTTAAAATTCGGCAAATTTAATGCGGGAGCGGCGGATGGGACGGCAGATAAATTTTTACGTTGATAGGCAAACCGAGCTTGAAATTTTAGATTTTATCAAGCGCGAGGGCGGGAAATTTATGTTTGACCAAAGCGGAGAGATCGTTTTTAGCGATGATTTTGATAAGTTTCGAAGCGCGCAAAACGGCTGGCTGAAATGCCATTTTACAAAGGATGGTTTTGCGCCGCCAAAGATCGAGCGAGTTTTTAATGAACACATGGGCCGCGAATTTGATCACTGCAGCGTTTCGAGGTGCGAGATCATCGAATTTGATGGCGGCGTCGTAAATTTACCGGACAAAAAAGCAAGAAGCGGTAGGGTTTATATGATGAGCGATTATTACGACGAGGCGGGCGAGCTCGTCAAAAAGGGCGAAAATTTTATAAAATTTTATGTTTATTTTATGCAGTATTCTGTATAATTCACACGGATAAACGAAGTGTTTTGCTATTTTTACTTATGAATGACACGATTTTTATTCATTTTATACGATTTTATGTATAATTAACGAATAAATTTGTATAATTTTCATATGTTAGAAACGAGCGATATATTCAACATTTTGCACAATGCCGTCGAAGCCAAAAACAACGGCAAAAAGATCTCGCACGCCGCGATGGCGCAGAGGTTAGGCGTGTCGATGCGGACGTATCAGGACTGGCGCTTGGGCACGACTAAGCCGCAGGCCGCGACCGCGATATGCCAGATGTTGTGCGAGCTCGATAGCGACGACGCTGCGTTTGTGCTGCATAAGATAAAAAAACTTATAGGAGAGTAGAGTGCAAAACATTACTTTGCAAGAAAAGCTGGATCTACAGGGCGTCTTTCGCGTCATTTATGAGAAAAAAGAGTCGAAATTCGCGATCTTTTACAAGGCACTTTTGAAGAAATTTTTTAAAAATTTTAAAAAATGAGCGCCATTCGGGAGCATATTATTATGTTTCCCAGCGGCAAATACAGATCGCGTTCGTAGTGCTAGATGTC
>CALHQN010000012.1 GCA_938036585.1 uncultured Campylobacter sp. | reverse complement strand
TAAATTTAAAGCACGCGTCGTCCGCATCCTTGCCGTAGATTAAATTTACAAAAATTTCGCCGCAGAGCGGATCTTCTTTGCTTTTTAAGTTGCGATCTTTATCGTAGATCACGGCGCGAGCCGCTTTTTTGTAAATTTCAAAGCTCTCGTAGCGCGGCTCGTAAATTTTACAAAGCGCGATATGCAAAAAGTTCATAAACGCAAGCGATACCCTAAAGCAGGGGAAATTTTTATCGAGCCCCTCTTTTGCGATGATCTGCTTGCCCTCTACGCAGACGCCGTCCTTTGCGTACGACCTATCCCTGAGCTTCGTTTTAAAAGATAGCGCTATGCCCCGCTCTTGCGGCTTTAAATAGATCGTAGCGACGCAGAAATTATTTAAAAGCTCCTCGTGCGCGGAGAAATTTCGCACCTTCGTCAAAAACCCCGGCTCTCCGGCTAAAACGGCTTCAAAAAGCGAGACGTTACCGAGCAGTTCGTCGTTTGCGGAGGGGAAATAATAAAGCTCGAACACGCCCGCGCCATCTTTCACCTCCCGTAAAACGATGCCGTAAATTCCGCTGTAAAAGCCAAATTTTATACTCCAGCATTCGTTAAAATAGTTCCCCTTATACATCCCCTGATACCTGCTTGAGGATTTTACGTCGCTATCGTAAAGAGACTTCATCAATATACATCTCATAAGCGACCTGTAATCCTCAAACGAGTATCTAAATTTCAAAGGGAAAATATCTTGAAATTCCATGCTTCTATCCAAATTTAACCTTATCGCCGTTGCCTAGATAATCGGACGTTTTGGTTCTAAATCTAGCCGTGCCCTTTACGATCGGATAGCCCTCGCGAACGAATTTTTGCACGGTCAGAAGGCCCGTGCAGTGGTTGCACGCCATGACCTGGTAGTTCCATCTTTTCAGCCCGATAACCAGATCGTCGTATTTTGGATCCCAGTCGTCAAACGGCGAGATATGAAGTCCGCCGTAAAGACCATAGAGCTGATCGTTGTCGTATTTTAGCTCTTTGTATGCGGAATCAGAGAATGTAATAATACCCTGATGACAACATCCCGTAATACTCACAAGACCTTTGTCTTTGACATTTACGAATATTGATTGTTCGCCAAAGACGCGGCTAATTATAGGACAATCATAACAAAATGTACAAACTCCCGGCTCTATCTCGTTTTTGCCCTTTTTAAAGACCACTAGCTCTCCGGTGTGACCTGAATCTTTAATATACTGCCTGCCTTCCGGATAAAATCCTTCATGGATAATAATCTTAATATCCGGCTTGTATTTTAATACTACTGGCAACCCCCAGAAGTGATCAAAGTGCTCATGAGATAGGATGATGGTATCGATCTCTCCCGATGTAAGCATCTTGTCTATGCCCTCTCGTTTAAAGCATTCATGCATCCAATTATATGACCATCCGCAATCTAATAGGTATTTTTTCTTTTCGCCGTTTAGCCGCTCTATCTCAATTAATGCGGCATATCCGCCTGCATTATCGGGATTTACAGATAGACCCTTAGTAACTTCCCAAGCCTCATCTACCTTATCCGGCAATAGATGCTTAATCTTTTCCATCCCCTCCTTATAACTTCCTTTGGCAAGCCCTTTTCCATTACCGAAAGGTGGCCAATTAAAAAGATATTGATCCACCAAAAGTCCTCCTGCGCCTTTAATATCTCCCATCAGCATCGAGTTATCAAACCAGCTCGTTTCGGAGATATTAGTAACCTCGACGCTTTTAATCGCGCCGAAATCGGTCATCTTTCGCACTTCATCCGGAAGAAAAAATTCTCTCGCAGGAGAGTATGAAAACACCCCCATAGATGCGAGCGCTCCGAGCCCTATGCCCGCCGCGCCGCCTTTTATAAAATCTCTTCTAGCTTCATTCATCTCAGATCCTTTATTTATTAAAAATTGTAAGCATATTGCCCACTACAGGCGCTAGATAAACTACGGCTACATAGATGATCACGCCTATGATAAAGCCTACCACCAAGCCTTTGATGGAATTTTTATTTCTAAAATCGTCTTCCTCGCCTGCCTCCTCCGCTTCCTCTTTCTTGCCCGCAAGCTTCCAGCCCGGCCAGCCGTCCATAAACCAGTAATTTATCAGCATTACATTGATAAACCAGATCATCGGAATCATCGGGAATTGTTGCGGATGCGAAAAGCCCTTTTGAGTGCCTAGCAAAAAGTGCGAGACCTGATAATATACGTAGTATAGGACGATAGCCGCCGTCATGCTTATGATCGTTCTAAGAAGGATATTGACGGGCTTTGAAAATTTATTGACCGCATTGTTGCAGTAAAATTTAATAAATAGCACCGGCACGAGCCAAAATATAGCTATCTCGCCTACGTGCAGCCATCGCCAATCGGGCGCGAAGAGCCTCCTGTCGCCTCTAATATGCACGCCCCAGATGAGCTCTTGTAGATAGTAAAAGAAGAACGAAAAGCAAAACGCCATCGCTATAATGCCGAAAAACGACGCCGTCCTTCTAAGCCAGTTCGTCTTAATAAGGCTAAAAGGATACCTCTCCCAGATGGTCTCATACACCCACACCATAACGGTACAGCACATGATCCACGCGATATTGAAATTTCCGTGCACGGTATCGGCGAAGTTGTGCCACCAAGGCGGAGTAATGGATGTGTATTTTTGCCACGGATCGAATAAAATTCCCATTTGCGAGTGGAAAAATACGAAATACACGATCATACTTAGCAAAAAGGTCCAGATAAAAACTGTAAAGCCTTTAACGGGCTGCTTTAGCTTCTGCCACGGCGAATTATCCGCAGCCACTACCCAAGAAGGGCTGAGCCACGACGCGATAGCGGCAAACATCAAAATAGCCTGAGCCGAGTATTCAAGAGCGTAAAAATCGGTTATGCCAAGCTCTGCAAGCCTTCGCGGACTAAAATATGATATGGCAAGCTCGCCTAGAATAAATTCGAAGAATATCTTTAAGAATACGAAGAAGGTAAAAAACACCATCACTGTAAAGATAATGCCCTTTTTCGCAGGCCCCGCCGTATAGAGCCACTCTCTTTTGAATGGCCAAAAATTAAAAATATACGCGATCCAGATGATGACCACGAGCAGCCATCTGCACCACATATATCCCACGTATGGAGTGTACATCCTCATCAGTCCCCTAGGATCTTGAAAGATCCACCACGATGCGTAAAACACTACAAACAAAAACAGAGTGTTTACAAGCACCGATGTGAGCGGAGAATACCTTCTAACAAGCTTCCGCTCCTCCAGATAAATTTTGTCTTCAGGTTCGCTCATCGCTTCCTCCTTACATAAAATTTAATCTTTATTAAATTATATAAAAAAAGTGCAGCCCATTTGTAGCGTAAATTTGGATTAAATTTTAAATTGTCTCAGAAAAGCTTCATTTTGGAAGCTTGATTATGAAATTTGAACCGCCTTTTAGGCTTTCTACGACGAGCGAGCCCTTACAGTGATCTTCGATGATGATCTTTGACATATATAGCCCGATGCCGGTGCCGTTTTTGCTGACCTTGGTAGAAAAATACAGATCGAAAATTTTATCCGCGATCTCCTTTTTGATGCCGCCAGCATTATCTTTTACGCTTAAGCAAAGATACGATTTTTCGATATAGGTTGAAATTTCGATAACCCCATCGTCGATATTTCTTTCTAAAAAGGCGTCCTGCGCGTTTTTTATGATGTTTAAAATAACCTGCGAAACCTCGTTTTTATATGTGAGCAAAGTCTGGTTGCAGCCGTATTTCGCGTAAATTTTAATCTTTTGATTTTGCAGTATCGCTTTTGCGATATTTATCGCCATATTGCAAAGCTCCTCCAGGCTCGTAACTTCCTTGATCTTAGCGGGCTTAAAGAAATTTCTAAACTCGTCGATCGTTTCGGATAGGTGCTTTGAATACTGCTCGATCTTGCCTAGCTCCTCCAAAAGAGCCGTTTTATCAAATTTATCCGACATCAAGCAGCTAGTGCTTAGATACGAAGCCGTAGCTGAGATGGCAGATAGCGGCTGCCTCCACTGATGCGCTATCATATTTAAAATTTCGCCCATCTGAGCGAGCCTTGATTGATACTGCAGCTGCTCGTCTTGGCGCCTTATGAGCTTTAGCTGCTCCTCGATCTCGTGGTTGAGCGTTAAATTTAGCCGTTTGACCTTCAGCCTGCTTTGCTTTAATTTCTTCTCCGCCATTACCCTTTTGGTGATATCTACCACTATCCAAAGCACCTCGTCGTTTCCCGATATAGAGTCGCCCGAAATTCTAATCCACAGCCCTTTGCCGCTTTTGTGCCTTAGCTCGTAGTTTAGCTGCAGGGCTTGATCTTTTCTCACTTTATTAAAGGCAATGTCTGCGAAATGCAAGTATTTTTCTTCGCTTAGATGTATGGTTTGCGCGGATTTACCGATGATCTCGTCGTATTCGTAGCCGAAAATTTTACAAAAGGTCTCGTTGCACTCCATAATATTTCTTTTCTTGTCCACGATGAAGATGCCGACGCCGGAATTTGAAAATATTGTCTCAAATCTCTGATGATTTTTCTTGATATCTACTATCGCCATTTTATTCTGTATCCTTGTGAGTAGATATTTTCTATCAGCTTATAGCCGATTTTTCGGTGAAATCTGGATACGATATTTCTTACCCGTTTGTCGTCATACTCGTCGCAGTCCTCGAACAGCTCGTTTTCTATCTCAGGACTGCTTGCGATCCGTCCGCTAGAGCTCAAAAGCAGCTGCACCAAAGAGGTTTCGTTTTTGGTTAGCTTGATAATTTCGCCTGCCTTGGATAGGGTTAAACTCTGCTTATCCCACACAAAATCGCCGCTTAGATAGGCAAGCTTTCCCGGTTTCGTTTCGATGCTTTGCGTGATTTTTTCGAGCACGCTTAGTAGATCCTCTGTCGTAAAAGGCTTTAGAATATAGCCGTCCACGCCGATGGATATCGCTTTGGTGAAAAATTTAGACTCGTCATGGGCTGAGAAGATGACCGTTTTTACCAAAGGATCGATCTGTTTGATCTGCTCTATCATTTCAAGCCCGTTAATGCCCGGCATATTGATATCGGTAAAAACAATACCCGCTTTGCTTGCTTTAAATTTCTCGATACCTTCCTGGGCGTCGCCGCAGTCGATAACTTGATGAAAGAATAGTTTTAAAATTTTTGCGGTCTGCTGCCTTACCTCATTATCATCCTCGACATATAGGGCGCGCATACTGCGAGTTTGAGCTTGTATTTTGTTTATATCCATAATGCAGCCCCTCCTTTTTAAATTTATTCCTTATCGTAAATTCTATTTCGCGCGCTGCAACCCTGTTTTAAATTTACAAAACCGAGTGCTCTTATTCCACCTGCCCGAGCTTTTTAAGATAAGCAAAAATTTTAGCGATCTCGATCATTTTATTTAGGCTTTCGAGTAGCTTCGCGCTTTGCGAGCTCGGCGCAGATTTGAAAATTTCGCTATTTTCAACGCCGATTACGAGGCTGTTTTCGCCCAGATAAAGCTCGGTTTTGCCGAATAAATTTACGGTGATCGTTTGCATATTTTCTAAAATTTTTTTGTTCTGCAAAAAGGCGGCGGCGGCGAGATTGTTAAGATAAACGTCAAATGATGCGCTTAAATGGGGGCTATCTTTTAGCAGCTTGAGATTCGATGCGCCGAAGATAAACTCCCCGCGCGGCACCACCAAAATTTGGCTATCGAAAGTATCGCTAAAATCGAATTTTGCAAAAAGCCCGTCGAAGATCGCGGTATCGTCCTTTTTTTTAAGATGCAAAATTTTATCCAGCTCAAACACTCGATCCTCTCTGTTTTTATCGAAGTCGCGGCTCAGGCAGATATCGCCTATTTTTATGCTGAATTCGGGCGTCTTGCCCACTATCGCATGCTTGCAAGTGCATAAATTTGCCTCTTTGCGGAGCGGATTTTTGTAAATTTCATCGAGTAAAAACGCGCCGAAGGGCTGAAAGGTAAGGCGTAGCTCCTTTGCGATCCAGAGCAGAAATTCGTTTTTAAAAGCCTCTTCGCTGAGTGCTTCAAATTTACGCGAAATGCGCACGGCTAGGTATTTATAGGTCGGATAAGCAAGAGCTAGCAGCACTAATAAAAATACAAATGAGAAATCTCCGAAATCCTTGCGCATAACGATAAACAGCGCCAGCACTACCGCCGCCACGCCGCCGCGTACCTTCCAAAGCGCCAAATCGCGCGCTCCATCCAGCTTCTGCTTTTTTAATTCGTAAGAAACAAGGCTCATGATCATCCTCGGGCATGAAATTTGATGCGTATTATAGCGAAAAATGCGGCTAAATCAAGCCTTGAAAAGAGCGGCGGTTTTGGACGTTGTTTTAATACTCCACCTTGGAGCGCAAAAAAATAAGGCTCAAGATAAGTTAAAAACTTTCAAAGGAGTTTTAACTTGTCTTGAGCCATAATATTTTAAGATAAATTTCTATGCAAATAACAGTAAATGTCCATAATATTCAAATCCAACTTCCATGTCGTCACAAAACTAAAACTCTTATTTGTCTTAGAAAGAACTTGATCCTTTGAGTTAAATTTAATAGCAGCTACATTGGTGGCGAAGTGAGCGACATTCCAGCTGGTTGATTTCCTACATTAAAAGCTCTCAACATCAAAACGAGTTATTATAGATGCCTAAAAACACAAAGACATCATTACGCCGTGCAGGATTCGTTTTATATAGCATATGCCCGCCAGTGCTATGAGCACTTTATTTACACATCTACTTTGCCAAGCTCACTCATAGCGGTTTGTAAATTTTCTATAATCTCACTCAAGATAACCTTTGGCTCAGGCAAATTTTCTAGCTCTTGCAATGATTCATCTTTTAGCCACGTGATATCAAGATTTATCTTATCTCGCGATAAAATTTCATCGATACTAAATTTCTTAAATTTCTCGCTCTCTTTGCGCTTAGCCATATTCTCGGCGTTGTAGCATTTTATAAAATCATCTAAATCGCCCTTTTTTAAAGGGTTTGTAACAAGCGTGAAATTTTGATTTGTGCGAAAATCATAGATCCAAATTTCTTTTGTCGCGTACTCATCGCCGCCAATATGCACCTTATCAAAAAATAGCACATTGGCCTTAACGCCTTGCGCATAAAATATCCCCGTCGGAAGCCTAAGTATCGTATGTAGCCTAAAATTGCCAAGCAGCCTTTGCCTTACCCTCTCGCCCGCTCCGCCTTCAAAAAGCACGTTATCAGGGAGCACCACGGCCGCCCGACCGCCTATTTTTAGCACACTCATTATGTGTTGCAAGAAATTTATCTGTTTATTTGACGAGCTTACTATAAAGTCATCTCTTTCGTAGCTATATCTCTCCACGCTCACGCCGCCATCGCTATCCATTATCTTGGTTGAAGACTTTTTGCCAAATGGCGGATTTGTAAGCACCATATCGTATCTTTTCTCGCCCAGGCTAAGTAGCGAGTCTCCGACTTTTACCGGGCTTTGCTCTGCGCCTATGTCGTGCAAATATAAATTCATAGCGCAAAGGCTCACCACAAGCGGAGTTATGTCGGTTCCGCTTAGTAAATTTTGTTTTAAATTTGCTAGTTTTTCTCTATCTTTACTCTGCTTTTTCATATATTCATAAGCCGCTAACAAAAACCCGCCCGTCCCGCACGCCGGATCACACACGCTATCATCGATGCCAGGTCTCATCACGGCTACTATCGTATCTATGAGCGCTCTTGGCGTGAAATACTGCCCCGCACCGCTCTTGCTCTCTGTCGCATTTTTTTGCAGCAAGCCTTCATATATCGCGCCTTTTACATCTACATCAAGCCCAAGCCACGTCTCATCGTTTATCATGCTTACTATTCTTTTTAGCTTGGCGGGTTCATTTATCTTGTTTTGCGCCTTTTGATATATCGTGCCGATGATCCCGTCCATTTTAGAAAGCACGGCAAGGGCGTTTGTATATGCGCTCTCAAGTTTTTCGCCATCAAGAGAATTTAGATACTCCCACGAGCAGTTTTGCGGGATTTTTGAATTTGCTCCTAGATTTTTAACCTTTTCATCGTCCATTTTCAAAAATATCAGATAAGTAAGCTGCGACACATAATCCGTATAGGTAACGCCGCTATCTCTTAGTACGCTCGCGTAATTCCAAACTTTATTTATTAAATTATTTTCACTCATTTTTTATCCTTTACTAGCCTGCCGTTAAATGCTTTGCTTAAAATGCTTTGCTTTAAAATTTCGGCTTTTTTTA
>CALHQN010000011.1 GCA_938036585.1 uncultured Campylobacter sp. | reverse complement strand
CAATGCTCTCCCAAATTCTGGTTTTAAAATAATCCTTTGCGAGGCGGTCTTCCTCGTCCGTCTTATGAACCGTAAATAAAAATTTAAATAGTCTAGTATCCGCCATGAGGCGAATTTTTTCTATCAAATTTCCGGGATACAGCTGGGCTTCGTCGAGCAAAATAACGACCTGCTCTACCGCGCCCACATTGGTAGATATCCCGAATCTCTCTCTATAAATCCGCATAAAATTTTCATAATTATCGATCGTCTCGCTAGGAGTGGAATGAAAAATCTGCGAATAAAGCTCTAGGAAAAATTCCTTCTCGTCAAAAAACGGCTGCGGCATAAACACTATCCTTACCTTTTTCTCAAGATCGACCTTGATCTTATTGAGCAAAAAGGTCTTGCCGCAACCCGGTTTGCCATAAAAAAGTATTAGCTTTAGCGGTTTTTGCAAAGCATTTAAAATTTTATGATACGCAAGGGTCGATTTATCGAGATTAACGAAGTCCGAGACTTCGTTATCCTCGATAAATATCTCCTTGATCGCCGTATAGTTATTACTCATTTTCGTAGATAGATTTTGAGTAACCTAGCTCTTTAAGAGACTTAGCGAGAGGAGCGCCCGTACTGTCGATAATATGCGGAGTTACTACGAAGATTAACTCTGATGTACTCAAAATATCCGCAGTACTTTTGAAAAGATTTCCAATCAACGGAATTTCAGCCAATACTGGCACTCTAGTGTTGTTCTTCGACTTAGTTGCTCCGATTAAACCGCCTAAAATTACGGTATCGCCATCATCTACCCAAACTACGCTTGAGAGTTTCTTTTGTAAGGTATCAGGTGCAATATCTCTTCTGCCGTTTTCTTTCCTTACATTATCCTCTGCATATTTAAGAGAACTCAAAGAAGGATTAATTCGTAGCATGATCCTATTATCATCTGAAATTTCAGGTAAGATATTTAAAAGAATACCTACGAATATCGAATACTGATCGTCCGACTGAGTATCGCCACCCTGATAGTCACCGGTAGTAGTAGATTTCAACACATAGTTGATAGTATCGCCTACGGAGATAATGGCAGGCTGGTTATTCATCGTAGTCACCTTAGGGCTAGATATGATTTTAGTTTTACCCTTAGTCTCTAAGAAATTAATCAAACCATCGATATTGAAATTCGCGGGATTAAAGGCGAACGCGCCGTGCGTAATACCGAACTCAACGTCGAATTGATAGACATCCAAGAAATGGACGGTTCCGAGCGTTGTAAGCAATTGGTGACGGAAGCGGTGGATAAAGGCTTGCGTGTATTCGGTTATTACAGTTCGTCGGTAACGTTTG
>CALHQN010000010.1 GCA_938036585.1 uncultured Campylobacter sp. | reverse complement strand
GCCAAAATTAGTCACGAAATTTTATCTAAAAAGCGCTGAGGTCTTAATGCTTCGGCGCTTTTTAGAATTTAAATCGCGCAAGCGATCAAATGAATAAAATTTTAAAATTTCATCGCAAGAGAATTTTATGAAATATGAGATAATCGACGTCCATACTGCACTAGAAATCGTTTTTAAAAATTTTAAATGGGCGCTGCTCATTGGAATTTTGCTGTTGCCGTTAGGCGTGGGTGCCGTGATTTTAGTGCTTTTGCCGTTTCAAAGCATTTTGATCTACAATAAAAACAAAAGATACTTAATCGATATGCAAACAGGTAAAATCACCTTCCCTAGAAGCGACGTTGAAAATAGCATTGTAGCCGTTTTGCTCTGCGCGCCGTATTGGAATTTAATGCGCAGCAGAACCGTCACGGCAGATCAAATCGAGGATATGCGCTTAGAGAAAAAAGAGGTAAAAAACGCAAATATTTTTAAAATTTTCCTAGCGGTGATTAAATTTTTTAGGATGAGCTCAAAAAGCCCCAAAAGCGCTAGGTTAGGGCGGCACATTAATGACATCCAAACGAGATATTATCTCTACGTCTTTGGAAGCTTCGGCTCGACGGGACTATATTTTTACGATAAACAAAAGCGCGACGAGGTACGTAACGCCATACGAGAATGCGTGCATAAATTTAGCGCCAAAAATATAGATAGGAATTTATTCTGAGATGATAATTATAAATCGAATGTTTTCGGGCGGCTATTTGGACGAAAGATTAGGGCACGAAATCATCAATCTTTTTAAAGCAGACAACGGCAGACACTACATCTACGTAAATCCTTACGGCACGATAAACGAGGATGCGAAGGATGCGCACAAAGTTCTTTTAGTGCGTGCTATCTCGAAACATTGTTTTGAAATTTTAGCTTGCGCTAGCGAGTTAAGGCTGCTTTTGAGCGATGAGCTTTTTGTCTGCGGCAGAAAGCGCGGCGCTAAAGAGGAGCTTAAAAGACAATCCGAAATGATTGAAGCACAAAATATCGCTTACGGCGGCGTGCTTCTAAACGAGCTATTTGAAAGCGAAAACGATAGCCCCAATGCCGCGTATATAACATTTGAAACGTCGGATTTTAAAAAACCAAAATTTAAATTTTACATCGTTGACGATGAGAAACTGATAGACGAAACGCACTTTTTAGTGCCATTTAAATTTTCCTCGCAATCTTTGAAGCAATATGTCCAGGGCGAAAGCACGCTGGATAAAATTTTCGCGCCCGAGCTTTGGCAAGAGAACGATACTACGAAGCGGATCGGGCTAAATGAAATTTTAAATTTTAAAGCTAAAGAGCAAAATATCTTAGAAATAATCGGCAAAATGGACGATGAACTCAGCTTTTCAAACTGGATAGCTTACTATCTGCGAAATGATGCGGAGCTATTTTTAAAATTTGCAAATGAAATTTTGCGGCTAAGATTGAGCGTGGATGCACAAATTTTAAGAGAATACAAAAATATCGACATTTTTATCAAAGATCAAAATCACGCAATCGTCATCGAAAATAAGATCAAATCCGGCATTAACGGCATTAGACACGATCTGCAAAGCGGCGTAATATGCTCTCAGCTAGATAAATACGCAAAGATTGCCGATAAGCAGGATTCAGGCGGCAGGGCAAAATGCTTTTTGCTTCTACCTGATTATAGCTATGCGGATAGAGAGTTAGCGAAATTTGATGAGTATGGGCGTTATTCGGTCATAAGGTACAGCACGCTTTTAAATTTTTTTGAGACTCACGAATGCAGCTTGAAATTCTACGACGAATTCAAAGATGCGTTGCAAAAACATGCGAGCGAATACAAAAAGGATTTTTATGAAATCATGCGGGAGCGGCTGATTATGACGATTTTGCGGCTTAGACAAGGTGTGTGATAGGTCGCGCGATT
>CALHQN010000009.1 GCA_938036585.1 uncultured Campylobacter sp. | reverse complement strand
CCATATTAGATCCGTCGCGCTGGAAGTTAAAATAAAGTCGCCTACGCCTAAAGCGGCATTTCATAGGGCTTATGAAATTTTATTTTGCGTTATTTTTGCTGAAAATATATAATTTAATCCAAAATTTATATACACTTCGCTATTATCCCATTTTCAATTTCGCGGCCCACTCGTCTAGTGGTTAGGACGCTGGCCTCTCACGCCGGTAACAGGAGTTCGAATCTCCTGTGGGTCACCATTTTCACCCACCGCCTCTTAAAGTCATACATCGCAAACAAATCGCATATGCAAGCGAGTTTAAAATTTCTTACGCATGATCATTCTAAATTTCAAAATTTAAAACATTTTTTAAAGCCAATATCTTATTTAATAGAATTTTAAGGCGGAATATTTGATAATTTGGCTCATTCCATCGTAAAGGATCGCAATGAAAAAGTTATCTTTATCTCTTTGCGCCGTTGCGCTATTTATGTGGGCTCCGTGCGGCGCCTTGCAAATCGACGCAGATGCCGCCAGAATCGATTTTATCTCTTATAAGATGGCTAGTAAGATCAGGGTGCCGGAAAGCGGCGCGCCGGCTACGTTTAAAGACGCGAAATTTAGCTTTGCAAAGACTAGCGGTAGCGTGGCGGAAATCCTGCAGGATACGAGCGTGGAGTTTGATCTGGGCTCGATCGATACTGGCAAAAACGTCGTGCGCGACAACAACGTAAAGAGTAAATTTTTCGCGCTACTTTCGACGCAAAAGGTCAGCGGCAAGATCCTGTCCGTCACGGGCGACGATGCTAGCGGCATTGCGAACGCATTAATAAACTTCAACGGTGTTTCAAAAGAGGTCGCGCTCAAATATGAGATCAAAGGCGGCAGGCTCGTCGCGATGGGGCAGATTGATCTACAAAGCGACTTTGATGCCAAAGAAGCCTTCGATAAATTCGCCGCAGACAAGGTGATCCAGGGGCTTCACGGCAAAAAGACGTGGTCGCAGATAGAGGTGGGGTTCGAAGTGCCGGCAAAATAAATTTTAAAATTCGGCGGCGAATGCAGATCGATACGGCTGGGCTTCGTTTTTGATTAAAATTTCATCGCTGTGCCCGCTTTGTGATCCAGCGCGGCGTAGATAAAGCAGATACATTAAATTTCGCTGCATAGATTTCTTGGCGGAATTTAGCTCAAAAATTCCTTTAAATTTTGGCTAAATTAAGTCTCAAAATTTCACGGCGTCTATAAATTCTCGCATCTAAATCCTGCGCGCTTTATAAATTTAGTTAGCGCTTGCGGCTAAATTCCGCCGCTACTTATATTTTCCAGATTGCGCAGCCTGTTCCAACTTTGCTCGTTTTGTAAATTTCTCATATTTTGTCGCTGCCGCATCTGCCCCAGCTGCTGCTGTGCTTGCTGTTGCATTAGGCTTTGCTGTGTGGCGATATACTGCTGCTGCGCTCTTTGCTCTGAATGAATTAAACGCGTCTCGCGATACTGCCGGCTCTTGCGCCTTTCGCGCGGCTTCGGCGTCGATTTTTTGCCGCTTCGCACAGCGGTTTGGCTGCTCCTTATTTAGCGAGCTTGCGACGTCGCATCCGCTCGCGCCTGTTGCAAACAAAGCCTCCTTGCCGTCCTGCGAGAACGTCGAGCAGCCACAAAGCAACACGACTAAAATCAAGGCAGAGAAAAATTTTAATTTCACAATTACCTCTTAAATTTTATCTTTAATTCCCCGCAGCCGCTAATCCGTGCCCTTTGCGAGGTCGAACCCGCACTGCACTACAAGCGCCTTATCGCTTGCGATGCTATCGCCGGTGGTGGTTAGGAAATTGCCCGTAAGCGCCGAGTTGATGCCGCATCCAAGCGCCGTGCGCACGTGCTCGCCCAAATTTCGCCTGCCGCCTGCGAAGCGCAGATACACGCGCGGCAAGATGAAGCGGTAGATCGCGATCGATTTTAAAATTTCATCGTGCGCCAGCAGCGCAGCGTCTTGCAGCGGAGTGCCCTTGATCGGGCTCAGGATATTGATCGGCACGGAGCTAACGCCCAGCTCTCGCAGCTGCAGCGCCATATCGATGCGATCCTCCATGCCCTCGCCCAGCCCGAAAATTCCGCCGCTACATACGTCAAGCCCCACGGCGCGGCAGTTTTGTATCGTTTGGATGCGGTCGTCGTAACTGTGCGTCGTGCAGATCTGCGGATAAAATTTTCGCGAAGTCTCGAGATTGTGATGATAGGTCTGCACGCCGCTCGCTTTAAGCAGCGCCAGCGCGGGCTTTGATGCGATCCCCAGCGAGGCGCACAGATGTAGCCGCGTCTTACTTCGCAGTCGCTCATAGATCGCGCAGTATGCCTTCAGATCGGAGCTTTTTTGAGAAATTCCGCGCCCGCTGGCGACGAGCGAGAAGCGGTGCGTCTGCTCGGCTTCGTTTGCAAGCGCGGCGCTTAGCACCTTCTGTTCGCCCAAAATTCCGTAAGTCTCGCAGCCCGTGTTAAAATGCGCCGACTGCGCGCAGTATTTGCAGTCCTCGCTACAGCGCCCCGATTTTACGTTTATGATCGTGCAGAGATTAAATTTATCGCCGCAAAACTCGCGCCTGATCTCATCCGCCGCCGCAAAAAGCGCGCTCAAATCCTCACATCGCGCCAGATCTAGCGCCTGCTGCTTTGTAATCTCGCAGCCGCCTATCACGCGATCTTTCAGCGCGCAAACATAAGCCTTATCTATCAGCATTCATCCTTTTTGATAAAAATGCGTAATTATACAATGCGAAATTTAAAGCAAAGCTCGCGCGTGAAATTTTGGCGCAGCAATTTTGCGCTAAAAATTTACGCGGAATTTTACGCTGTCCGCGTGCCGATTTTGTGTCCGCAGCTTTTACGAACAGCTCGTCTGCGGCATCTGCGCGTGATTTATCGTTTTGAAATTTTATTTTGGCTAAAATTGCGGCTTTAAATTTAAAGGCAAAAAATGAAATACGATGTTATCGTTGTGGGCGGCGGGCACGCGGGTATCGAGGCAAGCTTAGCCGCCGCAAAAATGGGCGCAAAGACGCTGTTAATTACGATCTTGGCCGAACAGATCGGCGCTGCGAGCTGCAACCCTGCAATCGGCGGCCTTGCCAAGGGGCATCTGGTAAAGGAGATCGACGCGCTGGGTGGTCAGATGGGGCTTGCGGCGGATGCATGCGGGTTACAGTTTAGAATTTTAAACGAGAGCAAGGGTCCAGCCGTGCGCGGCTCGCGCGCTCAGATCGATATGGATGAATACCGCATCTATATGCGAAATTTGCTGCTAAACACGCAGGGGCTGGACGTAAGCCAGGAGATCGCGAGCGAAATTTTAACCTGCGAGCAAGGCGGCGAGCAGCGCGTTTGCGGCGTTAAGACCCATCTTGGCAACGTTTATGAGACCGAGCATCTGATAATCACCGCGGGCACCTTTTTAAACGGGTTAATTCACGTAGGCGAGAACAAGCTGCAAGCGGGGCGCGTGGGCGAGCTAGCTAGCGTCGAGCTAGCCGAATCGCTACGAAGCTTGGGGCTGCAAATGGGGCGGCTAAAGACGGGCACCTGCCCAAGGATTGATGCTAAGACGATCGATTTTAGCGTGCTTGAGCGCCAAGACGGCGACGCCGATCCGCGCGCTTTTAGCTTTCGCAGCAGGGATTTTGCGCCGAAGCAGCTTGCTTGCTTCATCGCTTATACGAACGAGCGCACGCACGAGATCATCCGCGAAAATTTCGCCCGCGCGCCGATGTTTACTGGGCAAATTTCAAGCACCGGCCCGCGCTACTGCCCGAGCATCGAGACTAAAATTTATGAATTCCCAAATCGCGACCGCCACCACGTCTTCGTCGAGCCGCAGACGCGCGAGGCTACGGAGTATTACGTAAACGGCCTCTCTACGAGCCTTCCTTACGACGTGCAGATTGCGTTTTTGCACACGATCAGAGGCTTTGAAAATGCTAAAATCGTCCGCCCGGGCTATGCAATCGAGTACGATTTCATCGATCCTACCGAGCTTAAACATAGCCTCGAAACCAAAAAGATCCGCGGGCTGTTTTTGGCAGGGCAGATCAACGGCACCACTGGCTACGAGGAGGCCGCGGCGCAGGGGCTGATGGCGGGCATCAACGCTGTGCTTGATTTGCGCGGGCGGCAGCCTCTGATTTTGCGTAGGGATGAGGCGTATATCGGCGTTTTGATCGACGATCTGGTTACCAAGGGCACGAATGAGCCCTACCGAATGTTTACTTCGCGCGCGGAATTTCGCCTGCTGCTGCGCGAGGGCAACGCCGTGCTGCGCCTAAGCGAATACGGCCGCGAGATCGGGCTTTTAGACGAGGCGAGCTACGAGCGGGCGTGTAAGCTTAAGCTCGATGTGGAAAGCGGAATGGAATTTTTACTAAAAACGCAGATTACCCCTTCGAAACAGACGCTTAGCCTGCTGCAAAGTATCGGCGCAGAGCCCATTTCGCAAAGCTGTAGCTTGCAAAAAATCGTAGCCAAAAGCGGCTTTTCAAAGGCGGGCCTGCTTGCTCTGGCGCCGCATTTTGAGGGCTTTAGCGATGAGGTTTTGGATGAAATTTTAACGCAGTGCAAGTATCATTTCTACATCGCGATGCAGCGCGCAGAGGTCGAGAGGATGAAGGGGCTGCTTGGCGTCGCGATCCCGCCGCAGATCGATTTTAGCAAGATCGGAGGGCTTAGCAACGAGATAGTGCAGAAGCTAAATCGCTTTGCGCCGCCGACGCTTTTTGCCGCGAGCGAGATCAGCGGCGTAACGCCCGCCGCAATCGATATTTTGCACATTTATATCAGACAAAACTTCGATGTCAAAGGCAAAATAAAATGATAACTATAAAAAGCGAGAGCGGAAATAGTAAATTGCAGTAGATTTGGCAAAAGCATTTTAAAATTTATGGTGGAAAGTTAAAGTAATATCTCAAAATCATACTCCCACTTGAATTAAAGCTAAATTTTGCGGTAAAATAAGTGATACAACTTAAAAATGGCAAAAAGGAGTAAAAATGATAACATTGGAAGGATGTTTAAAGCTACGAGATGAGTTTTAAAATAAGATGGCCTTTGCAAAAGTCATAGACGTGATTGTAGAGCAATATACCAAGGCTAGCGATAAGGATACTTTTATATATTATTGTACAAGAGCCTAAAGACTTAAATTAAAATTT
>CALHQN010000008.1 GCA_938036585.1 uncultured Campylobacter sp. | reverse complement strand
TGGGGCTATTAAATTGAAAGCGCCCTGCTTTACGGCGAAATTTTAAAATTTAGCGCCGCTTGCGAAGGGCAAAATTTGCGCGTCGCGCCTTTAAGACGAGCCGTAAGCCATTCCGCGTGCCAAAAGCAAAGCAGGCCCGCGGCTTTAAAGCTTTGAAATTTTAAAAATTTAAGGATCCTATAAATTTAATGAAAGTAAGATCGTCGATTTTTTACACCATCACGTTCATCTTCGCGCTCGCTGCCGTGGGCGTTTCGCTCGCCCTACTCTGGCTCATCGGCTACGATCAGCAAAATTACACCCGCGAGCTAAACTCCAAATACTCCATCGTCGCGCGCGCGAACCTCTATGAGATGAGCAAGCTCATCAGCGAAGCCGAATATGACCGCCAGGTCGCAAATTTCGAGTTTTCGACGATCCGAGATGAAGCCAAGCGCGATGAGATCATTGCAGGCGCCGAAATTTTAGATAGCATCTCCGCGGACATCGGCTCTGCGGACATCTTGCTTTTTAAGCGCAAACACTATCTAAAAATCACCCACGCGGGCGAGACGCGGCTTTTAAACGACAAGGAGTATCAGCCCTACCGCTACGATATTTTCAAAGCGATCTACGGCGTCATTTTGGTAATCATCCTGCTTGCGTATATCTTCATCATCCGCAAAATTCGCCCCCTTCGCAAGCTCAAACGCCAGATCGATAAATTTGCTAAAGGCAATCTCCAGATCAAAGACGTAAGCGTAGGAAACGACGAAATTTCCGAGGTTTCGCATGCATTTTACGAGGCGGTCACGCAGATAAACAAGCTTAACGAATCGCGCCATCTGTTTTTGCGAAACATAATGCACGAGCTCAAAACCCCCATCACAAAGGGTCGCATCGCCGTCGAGATGATCGAGCGCGGTAAAAATCAGGAGCGCCTCATCTCGGTCTTTGAGCGGCTGGAGAGCCTAATCAACGAATTTGCGGCGGTCGAGCGCGCGACCGCGGGTACGGCGCTAGTCGAACGCGGAATTTTTTCAATGGATGAAATTTTAAAAGAAGCGCTCGGCATCGCGATGATCGAGCCTGGCTGCGTCACGCTGCAAAATCCGCTAAGACTAAGCCTAAACGTCGATCTGAAGCTCTTTTGCGTCGCGGTGAAAAATTTAATCGACAACGCCGTAAAATACGCCGCAGACGGTAAAATTTTAATCCGCCTAAATGCCGAAACGATGGACTTCATAACGCTCGGCGAGCCGCTGCAGAAGGACTTTAGCTACTACAAAGAGGCCTTCGTAAAGGGCACGAACGCCAAGCAAAGCTTCGGCCTAGGGCTTTACATCGTCGATAACATCGCCAAGGCGCACGGACTAAAATTCCTCTACCGCAGGCAGGACGAGTTAAATGTCTTTTATTTTGAGGGGATCGAAAAGATAGCGACGTTATGAAATTTAAGCACATTTTTTATATTATTGCGCCAAAAATTCGAAACGAGAAGATGCGAAATTTCATATTTTTAGCGCTATTTTTAACTGCGACCATATTTTTTCTACCTCGCGGCGCGCAAGCCGAGAGCTTTATCACCGACGAGGAGTACGGCGCGATGCTGTATAAAAACCCCCGCGGCGTGGGCTGCGACAAGTGCCACGGCGAAAAGGGCGAGGGCTCGCTAATCGTAAAGTATAAAGAATTTAACCGCACCTCGGGCGCCTACTACGAGCGCGCCCTAAACGCGCCGCCGATCAACGCTCTCTCGCTTCAGGAGCTCGCCGACGGCGTCAGTAGCTCGCGCGACGTGATGCCCAGCTACTTCCTGACGCAAAACGAGATCATCATCATCTACAAATATATAAAATCGATAAATCAACCCAAAAAGAAGGAGAAAAAATGAATAATCACGACGAATTTTTAGCAGCACAAAAACTTATCCCAGGCGGCGTAGATTCGCCTGTGCGAGCATTCGGTAACGTAGGCGGCGAGCCTTTTATGGTGGATCGCGGCGAGGGCTCGTACATCTACGACGTCGAGGGCAAAAAATATCTCGACTTCGTGCAGAGCTGGGGGCCGCTCATCTTCGGTCACGCAGATGCAGACATCGAGCGCGCCGTCGTGCAAACCGCCAAAAAAGGGCTAAGCTTTGGCGCATCTAGCCCGCTTGAGACGCAGCTCGCCTCGCTCGTGCTAAAAAATTTCGACTTCCTAGATAAGATCCGCTTTACCAGCAGCGGCACAGAAGCCACGATGAGCGCGATCCGTCTTGCGCGCGCCTTTAGCGGACGGGATAAAATTTTAAAATTTGAGGGCTGCTACCACGGTCATAGCGACAGCCTGCTCGTCAAAGCGGGCAGCGGCGCGAGCACCTTCGGTAACGCAAGCAGCGCGGGCGTGCCTCAGGACGTCGCAAAAAATACCTACCTAGCTAGATACAACGACATACAAAGCGTAAAGGACGTCCTAGCGCAAAACGACATCGGCACGATCATAATCGAGCCGATTGCGGGAAATATGGGCTTGGTGCCGGCGGATCCCGAATTTTTAACCGAGCTTCGCACGCTGTGCGACGAGAAAAAGATCGTGCTGATAATCGACGAGGTAATGAGCGGCTTTCGCGCGAGCGAGCTAGGCAGCTACGACATCTACGGCGTCCGCGGCGATCTGGTGACCTTCGGCAAGGTCATCGGCGGCGGTATGAGCGTGGCGGCGTTTGCGGGCAAGCGCGAAATTATGGATATGATAAGCCCGCTAGGAGCGGTGTATCAAGCAGGCACTCTAAGCGGAAACCCCGTCGCAATGGCTGCGGGCATCGCCAGTCTAAGTAAAATTTACGCTAACGGCGGCCTTTACGAAAGGCTCGGTGAGCTAGCACGCAGGCTCGCAGACGGGCTTTGCGCTATAGCACAGCGCCGCGGCATCGCGCTGCAAACCGCCTGCGTAGGCTCGATGTTCGGCTACTTTTTTGCAGACGAAGAGGTGCGAGACTATGACGACGCCTTGCGGGCAGACACTGCGCGCTTTGCTAAATTTCACGGCGAGATGATTAAGCGCGGCGTATTTCTGGCGCCTAGTCAGTTTGAGACGGGCTTTATTTGCTCCACGATGGATGAAGCGCAGATTGACTTTGCGCTAAACGCCGCGGATGAAGCGATGGCGGCGCTTTAAGAGCTGCGTTTTAAAATTTTACGGATTTTAGATGAGAGTAACGAAAAATTTAAACAAAATCGTAAAGGGCGCCTGCGACATCAGTCTAGGCATCTCAATCGTCGTAGCAATCGGCATCGGAGTAGCGATCGGACTTGGACTGCGGCACCTCACGGGCTCGCTGCTTTTATTATGGCTTGGCATCGCTATCGGCATCGCGGCGGCGTTTTTGAACGTTTACCGTGCGTGTAAGGCGCTAAATTCGAGCCTAAAAGAGCTCGAGGACGATCCGAAATACAAGGCGGATCCGAAAAATTTCGACGACGACGATGAATTGGATGAGCGGGATTGAGTAGGCGGTTTTTGATCATATACTGCGTGCTAAACGCGGCGTTTGTCCTGCTTGGGCTAGCGCTTTGCGGCGCAGGATTTTTCGGCTCGGGCACTTTCGGCGTACGAGCGCTTGCGTGGCTTCTTAGCCTGGAGGCTGGATTTTTAGGCGCATTCGGTGCGGTATATTTTTCGTTTCGCGCTTACCGAAACAAGATAGAAGATGAGCTAAGAGCCGGCAAATACGATGAAATTTTACGGCAAAGCCCTAAAAATTCCGCAGGTTTCATGAGCGGCAAAACTTCATCCTGCGATACGAATTCCGTAAGCCGCGGCGGCAAAAACCGAGGTGGCGCGAGCGGCGGCGATGAAATTTCATACGGCAAAATTTGCGGCGGTGAAATTTTAAAGAGCGAGAATTTTAGCGGCGCAAATTCAGGCGCCGAAATTTCAAATTCTCAAAATTCCGAAGGCGCGGTAAATTTTACTAGCGGCGAGACCCGCGTCGAAAACGGCGATAGCCGCGCCCTGCACGACGAAGCCGCCGCTGGATGTGCCACAAACTCTACCGAGTGTACCGCAAGCTCCGCTGGGTGCGCCGTAAACTCCGCCGCCGATATAAATTTTACTCGCAGCTCAAATTTAGACGCCGAGTGCAGCAGAACCGCTGCTACCAAGCGCGACTTAAATTCTACCGAAGACAACCGCAACGAAATCTCCGCTTGCAACGCGACCGCTTTGGGACACGTCGCCGATAAATTTAATATGAAAGATTGCGCGACTTGCGGCAACTCACACGGCGGCATAAACGACGAAGCTAGCGATAGTTCGCAAGGCGACATAGGCGCGCGTTGCGACGACTTGAAAAATGCAGCGAGCAGCGATCTAGGCGGCGGCGTAGATAGTGGCGACCGGAGCGCCGGCACAGATAGCGGTAATCGTGGCGGCGATGTAGATAGCGGCGAGCCGGGCGACGGTACGAGCGATTTTGAGGGTAGGATTGGCGGCGCGCACGACGGATCAAATGATGATTTCGACGGCGCGGACGGTAGCGTCGATGATTGGGATGATGAGTGCGAGCGGAGCGAGGTTCGGAGTAATTTTGCGGGGGCGTTTTTCTCTCCGTTTAAAATTCTGTCCTACGCGGCGCTTGTAGCGGCGATCTACCTGCTTGCCAAGCTGTCCTTGCTAAACCCGCTAGCGATTATCTTGGGCGTTGCGATCATTCCACTGGGCACGATGATCGTTGCCTTGGGCGGCAAATACGCGCGCTAAACTCAAACGGTGCGAGTGGACGCTTTAAATTTTAAAATTTAGCTTCAGCGGTATTGAGCCCAAATCGGCGCAGGATAAATCGTGACGACCCCCGCCACCGCGGGCTGCGCCACAGATACTGCGCATTTCGGCACGTACCTGGGCGGGCTAAATTTATAAAATTTGCGGCGCGCATCTTTAGACTTATGCGTAAATTTAAACTGCTCATTGCAAGCCGTAGAAATTTTACCGGCATTTCTCGCGTAATTCTAAAACTAAATTTAACCGCCGCGAATTGCAATTCAGCGCGAAATTCTTATCTATATTTAATTAAATTTTAGCTACCATTACGCAAAATTTGAGGAAAAATTATGAATTATGATACCTTGAAAAAAATCTTTTTTCGATTTGATCCAGAAACCGCTCACAAGATCGCAGAATTCGGACTTCGCGCGCTCTATGCGACCCCGGGCGGGCTTGAGGCTTTAGCAAAATTCGGCGTTTATAAAGATGAAATTTTAACTCAAAATATATGGAATCTCAGCTTCGATAACCCCGTGGGTATCGCGGGTGGCTTCGACAAAAACGCCACGATGATCGCGCCGCTAGCGGCTCTTGGCTTCGGACACATCGATTTTGGCACCTTTACGCCGCGTCCTCAAAGCGGCAATCTTAAGCCGCGACTTTTTCGCCTCGTTAGCGAGCAGAGCATCCAAAACGCGATGGGCTTTAACAACGAAGGCGCCGATGTTATCGAGCATCGCGTGCGAAAAATTTATCCTTTTAAAATCCCAATCGCCGCAAATATCGGCAAAAACAAAGCCACTTCGAACGAGGACGCGCTAAGCGATTACGAGGCCTTGGCGCGTAAATTTGACGGGCTTTGCGATTTTTTCATCATTAACGTAAGCTCGCCGAACACCCCCAATCTGCGTGCTTTGCAAGAAAACAGCTTCATAAGCGAGCTGATCGGGGCGATGAAAAAGATCACGAACAGACCGCTCGTCTTAAAGCTGGCACCCGATATGAGCGCGGATCAGGCGATCGCGCTGTGCGAGTGCGCGGTGCAAAGCGGCGCAAGCGGCATTATCATAAACAACACGAGCGTTGATTATTCGCTAAGTCCCAACGCTAGGGACTTCGGCGGCCTAAGCGGCAGACTGATCACCGAAAAATCGCGAAAGCTTTTCGCACAGGTCGCTCGCGAGCTCTTCGGCCGCACGATCCTAATCAGCTGCGGCGGCATAGACAGCGCGCAGGAGGCCTACGAGCGCATCAAATCGGGCGCGAGCCTGGTTCAAATTTTTACCGCCTTTATCTTCAAAGGCCCGTTCGTCGCCAAATCGATCAACGAGGGGCTGGCGGAGCTTCTGCGCGCAGACGGCTTTAATAGCATCAGCGAGGCGGTCGGGGTAAATTTAAAAGATCGCGCGGGTGAAGGATACGGCATCAGAAATGATCAGGCCGAAAATCTCGGCGACGGCGCGGATTTGCGCGCTTGCGAAGACAAAGAGGCGGAAGCTAAAACGGATAAAATTTCAAGTACGGCCGAAGGTGAGGAAACGAGCGAAATTTCAAACGTACCCGAAAGCAGGGATGCGGATGAAATTCCAAACGACGGCGAAAGCAAAATTTTAAGCGCTCAAATAGATGAAATTCCGAGCGCTCAAACAGGCTCAAGCTTCGAAGCGGATGAAAATTCCAGCGCTTCGGCAAATTTAAACGTCTTAGTAAGCGCAGATACCACGACGGATCAAAGATCAATCGAACAAAGCGGTGCGGAGAGCGAAAATTCAGAGATTAAAAGTAGCGCGAATAACAAAAATTCCGAGGTTAAAAATACAAAACGAAGCAGCGCAAAAAGCAAAAATTTAGAGGCTAAAAGCACAAAGCAAGGCGGCGCCGATGAGAAGCTAGATAAAATTTCAAAAAGGGTTTCCAAAAACGGTGCGGATCAAAAACAAAGTCAAATTTCAAAAAGCGGCGTAACCTCCAAACGTGGTAAAATCTCAAAGGACGCTACGCAGAAAGACGCCGCGCAAAAAGATACTGCTAAGGATAATGACGCTTCGCAGAAAGATGGCGCGCAGGATAACGCCTCGCAGCAGAAGGACGCCGAAGCTAAAAATCTCTCGAAAAGCGATGCAAAAAGCGAGAATTTAGAGGTCAAAAACGCAAAACAAAGCGGCGCGGCAAGCAAAACCGCCAAAACCAAAACCGCGCCAAAAACTAAAACCGCAACTAAAACCGCACCAAAAAATAGCGCGGAAAGCAAAAGCTTAAAAGCTAAAAACGTAAAGCAAGGCAGCGCAAAAACTAAAAATGCCGAGGCCAAAGAGACCAAAGAGCTTAAAGAGGCCAAAAAAGCGAGCGGTACCCAAAACGCAGAGCAAAACTCAAGCAAAAAACGAAAGGCGAAAAAAGATTAATGTTTCCGAAATTTAAGAAAATCACGCTACAAAACGGGCTTCAAATTTATCACATCCCGATGAATAAAGGCAGCGGCGTCATCAGCGTGGACGTGTTTTACAACGTCGGCTCGCGCGACGAGACGATGGGCAAAAGCGGCATCGCGCACATGCTGGAGCATCTAAATTTTAAATCCACGAAAAATCGCAAGGCGGGCGAGTTCGACGCGATCGTAAAGGGCTTTGGCGGCGTAAACAACGCAAGCACGGGCTTTGATTACACGCACTACTTCATCAAGTGCGCGAGCTCAAATTTAGAGGTCTGCTTGGATCTTTACGCCGACATCATGCAAAACTTAAGCCTCAAAGACAAAGAATTTCAGCCCGAGCGCAAGGTCGTGCTCGAGGAGCGGCTGTGGCGCACCGATAACGATCCGTTTGGATATCTATTTTTCAGGCTCTACAACGCCGCGTTTTTGTACCACCCGTATCACTGGACGCCGATCGGCTTTCGCAAGGATATCGAAAACTGGAACATCAAAGATATCAAGGAATTTCACGCTAAATTTTATCAGCCGCAAAACGCCGTACTGCTGATCACTGGCGACATCGGCGAAAAGGCGGCGTTTGATGCAGCCAAAAAACACTTCGCGCCCGTAAAAAACAAAAGCGAAATTCCGAGCCTTCACTGTACCGAGCCCACGCAAGACGGCGAGAAGCTTAGCATTATTTACAAAAACAGCGAGGCGCAGATCGTTGCAGTCGCCTTTAAAATTCCGCCGTTTAACCACGCCGACGTCGCGGCGATCAAAGCGATGGATATATATCTTAGCGGCGGCAAGAGCTCGCTTTTGCAGCGCGTGCTGGTCGATGAGAAAAAGCTCGCCAATCAGATCAACATCTACGATATGAGCGCCAAGGACGAGAATTTATTTATAGTCTTTGCCGTTTGCAACCAAGGCGTAAGCGGCGAGGCGCTGAGGAGTGAAATTTTAGCGCTGATCGAAAAAGCTAAAAAAGCTAAAATAAGCGACGATGATATGCTAAAGATCAAAAACACCCTAAGTAGCGATCTGATCTACTCCCTCGACAGCGCTAGCAAGGTAGCGCAGATGTACGGCAGCTACATCGTCCGCGGCGATCTGGACGCGCTATTTAGGCTGGAGCGCGAGATCAAAAGTCTAGATAAAAACGCGGTTAAAAAAGCGATGAAAACCTATCTAAGTCTTAAAAATTCCACGAGCATTATCTTACGAAAGGAAAACGATGAATAAAAATGTCATAATCGGCTCTATGACGGCGCTGATCACGCCTTTTAAAGAGGGCAAACTGGACGAGCAGACCTACGCAAAGCTCATCAAAAGACAGATCGCAAACGGCATAAGCGCAGTCGTGCCCGTAGGCACCACGGGCGAGAGCGCGACGCTGACGCACGACGAGCATCGCGTCTGTATCGAGATCGCGGTAGATGCGTGCAAGGGCACGGACGTCAAGGTGCTAGCGGGCGCGGGCAGCAACGCAACTCACGAAGCGATCGGACTCGCGCAGTTTGCGCAGGCTCACGGCGCGGACGGAATTTTATCCGTAGCGCCCTACTACAACAAACCCACCCAAAAGGGGCTCTATCTGCACTACAAGGCGATCGCGAGCTCGGTAGATCTGCCGGTGCTGCTCTACAATGTCCCTGGTCGCACCGGCTGCGACATAGCCGCAGATACGATCATCAAGCTTTTTAACGACTGCGAGAACATCTACGGCGTCAAAGAAGCCAGCGGCAGCATCGATAAATGCGTCGATCTGCTCGCGCACGAGCCGCGCCTTAGCGTGCTTAGCGGCGAGGATGCGATCAACTATCCGATACTAAGCAACGGCGGCAAGGGCGTGATCTCCGTTACCGCAAATTTACTGCCCGATTACACGGCAAAGCTTGTGAAATTTGCGCTGCAAAATGAGTTTTTAAAAGCCAAGCAGATCAACGACGATCTCTACGCGATCAATAAAATTTTATTCTGCGAGAGCAATCCGATCCCGATCAAAGCGGCGATGTATATCGCGGGCCTCGCGCCGAGTTTGGAGTACCGCTTGCCGCTTTGCGAGCCGAGCGCAGAAAACCTCAAAAAAATAGAAAACGTAATGAAACAATACACTATCAAAGGATTTTAATTGACGAACGAATTTAAAGGAAAAACGCTAGTTATCAGCGGCGGCACGAGAGGCATAGGCAGGGCGATAGTTTTGGAATTCGCAGCTGCGGGAGCAAATATCGCTTTTACGTATAATTCCAACGAGGAGCTGGCGACTTCGCAAGCAGCCGATCTTGAGAAGACCTACGGCATCAAGGCGCGCGCTTATGCGCTCAATATCTTGGAGCCCGAGACCTACAAGGAGCTCTTTGCTAAGATCGACGAAGATTTTGCTCGAGTGGATTTTTTCATCTCAAACGCCATCATCTCGGGTCGTGCGGTCGCGGGCGGATACACTAAATTTATGAGACTAAAGCCGCGCGGTATCAACAATATCTTTACCGCGACCGTAAATGCCTTCGTCGTGGGCGCACAAGAAGCCGCAAAACGCATGGAAGCGGTAGGCGGCGGCTCGATCATCTCGCTTAGCTCCACGGGAAATTTGGTCTATATCGAAAACTACGCGGGTCACGGCACGGCGAAAGCCGCAGTTGAAGCGATGGCACGCTACGCCGCGACCGAGCTAGGAGAGAAAAATATCCGCGTAAACGTCGTAAGCGGCGGGCCGATCGAGACGGACGCGCTTAGAGCCTTTACTAACTACGAAGAGGTACGCGATAAAACCGCCGAGCTTAGCCCGCTAGGACGTATGGGGCAGCCGGAGGATCTGGCGGGAGCATGTTTATTTCTGTGCTCGAGCAAGGCTAGCTGGGTGACGGGGCACACCTTCATCGTCGACGGCGGAACGACCTTTAAATAATGCTAAATTTACCCAATATTTTAGCGAGCTTTCGCGTTGCGCTGGCGCCGCTGTTTTTCTGGCTAATCTTACTAGCCGGTCATGCGAACGGCGGCATGGTGGGCTCGGTGCACGTAAGCTGGATCGATTATTTTGCCGCGCTCGTCTTCGTCATCGCCTCCGTCACGGACTTTTTCGATGGGTACATCGCGCGCTCTTGGAACCAAAAGACCAAGCTGGGCGCCATCATCGATCCGCTAGCCGATAAGATGCTGACGCTTGCGGGCTTTTTGGGGCTTATGTTTATCGGGCGAGCCAGTCCGTGGGCGATCTATCTGATCCTAATCCGCGAGTTTTTCATCACTGGCCTTCGCGTGGCGATGGCGGGCGACGGTGTAGAGGTCGCCGCGTCGATGGCCGGCAAAGTAAAGACGGTCTTTCAGATGATCGCTATCGGCTGGCTCACGATGCAGTGGCCCTATGCAAACGCCCTGCTCTGGATCGCGGTCGCACTGACGCTATATTCGGGCTTTGAGTACGTAAACGCCTATGTTAGGCACGTTAAAAATCAAGCCAAAAA
>CALHQN010000007.1 GCA_938036585.1 uncultured Campylobacter sp. | reverse complement strand
TTTAAAACCTCAGCAAGAAATAATTTTGCGCGGCTTTGCAAGCGAAGCGAAATTTTATATCGCGCAGGCGCAAGCGAGCGGAATTTTATCGCGCACCAGCTGCGGTAAAGCGGAATCTATCTTTGTAAACGAAGCGTTTAATGCCTATTTTAGGCAAATTTCGCAATAATTGCGCATCAAAGCTAAAAGGCAACTTTGTATGAAAAAAGTCTCGATCGGCGAAGCAGCCGAAATTTTAGGAATTTCAAAAGAAGCCGTTTACAACCGCATCCGTAGAAATTCTTTACGCACCGAAGAAATAGACGGGGTGCGCTATGTTTTATTAGAGGGCGCCGTTAGCGCAGATGAGGCTCGCGGCACGAAAAGTAAAGCATCCCCGAAAACCCAAACCGCCCCGCAAAATCAAAGTTTCATCGACTATCTCATAAAAGAGGTAGCCGAGCTAAAGGGCAAAATCGAAGCGCTGCAAGAGGACAAAGACAGGCTGCATAAGGAGAAAGAGGAAATTTTGATCGCCTCAAAAGAGGAGATCAAGCTGATGTATAAGGAGCGCGACGAGAAGCTGGGGTATTTCTTGTCGTTTTTCGATAAGCCTCTCATCTCGGCTAAAAACCGCGAGGCCAAGCCCTTCGACGTCGAGGTAAAAGAGAAAACCTACGACGAGCGGGAGTGGACAAGCCTGGCTAAATTTATCAGATCGCTTAAGCGCAAAAAACGTCCAAAAGCGCAAAGCCTAATCATCGAAAACATCGGCAAGAGCGAGTTTATCCGCGTCGAAGGAAACGAGCTTTTGATAAATCAAAGCTTAGATATAAAATCATTGAAAGGAAAAAAATGAAACTACGCAAAATCGCGGCATACGCGCTAGCAGGGGGCTTCGGCCTCGTTATGGCGGGCTCGCTAGCGGGCTGCGACGATAAGGAGCAGGAGCAAAACGTCCGCTTGCAAGAGGGTGCGCTCGTGCGGCTCGAAGAGATTGCGCCGGGAAAATATAAAATTTTAGAGGAATTTCCGAGCGAAAAGACCCAGATCATCTTAAAATCGCTCGACGGCACGGAGAGAATTTTAAGCGACGAGGAAACCAAAGCCCTACTAGCCGAAGAAAACGCTAAAATCGACGCCGGCACTTCAAATTTAACCAACCAAAACGCGCAGCTTAGCAGCGGCGGTATGAGCCTGGGCGAGGCGATCTTGGCAAGCGCCGCGGGCGCCATCATCGGCTCGTGGATCGGCGGTAAGCTGTTTAACAACCCCGCCTATCAAAGCCAGCGCCAAACCGCCTACAAAAGCCCGAGCGCCTACTCCAGAAGCGTCGATAGCTTCAATCAAGCAAAGCAGCAAAACGCCAAGGCGCGAAGCGGCAAGAGCGGGTTTTTCGGCGGAAGCAAAAGCGGCAAAAGCAGCGGATTTTTCGGCGGCTAAGCGCGCTTTGAAATATACGGCGGCTTTGCGCAGCGAGTTAAATTTAGCGCGTAGAATTTTAAAACCTGCGCCAAATTTAGCATTGATTTGACGCAGGTTTTTCAAAAACGCGCTGTAAATTCGGCTAAATTTTACCGCTTCTGCCGCGCACGATCGCCGCGCATGATCTACGCTAATTAAATTTTGCCGTGCGTCTTGCGCGCTTTAAATTTACGCGAAATCGTATGCGTATCAAAACTAGCAAAGGCCGCAAGGATCGCGGCGCAGATGAGTTAAAATTTTAAAAAAGGATAAAAATGCAACTAAAAAAGATAACGCCGTTGAGCAACGAATATCTCGAAAAGCTCGGCTTTTACTGGCACACGGATGCCGACGAGACCCCTTACGTCAGCGATGAGATCGTACGCGTGAGCGCCGCAGAGGCGGATGCGTATTACGAAGCGGCGAACGAGCTATACGAGATGTTTGTCGCAGCCGCGCAGCATGTCATCGACAATAACCTCTTCCACGAGCTTGGCATCCCCTTCAACCTCGTAGATCTAATCAAACAAAGCTGGGAAAACGAGGTGCACTGGCATCTATACGGGCGCTTCGATTTCGCGGGCGGGCTGGACGGCAAGCCTATCAAGCTGATAGAATTTAACGCCGACACGCCCACGGCGGTGTTTGAGACGGCGATCATCCAGTGGGCGATGCTCAAAGAAAACGGCATGGACGAGGCGAGCCAGTTCAACGACCTTTACGACGCGCTACGCGATAATTTCAAGCGGCTCGTAGTGCTTGACGGCGAGCTGGAGGATTTTTCTAAATTTTACGAAGGGTGGAAAATTTTATTTAGCAGCGTCTCAGGCAACGTCGAGGACGAAAAGACGACGAAGCTTTTGCAGCAGACCGCGGAGGATGCGGGCTTTAAGACGCGCTTTGCCTACGTGGACGAGGTGGAATTTAACGACGAAGAGGGCGTGTTTTTTGACGGCGAAAACTACGAGTATTGGTTCAAGCTGATCCCTTGGGAGGCGATCGCGATCGAGGAGGGCGAGCTTGCGATACTGCTAAAAAACATCGTGCAAAATCAAAAGGCGATCATTCTAAACCCCGCATACACGCTGCTTTTCCAAAGCAAAGGGATTATGAAAATCCTGTGGGACCTCTATCCGAACCACCCTCTGCTGCTGCAAAGCTCCTTTTCGCCTATCATCGGTAAAAAGATGATCAAAAAGCCGTTTTTGGCGCGCGAGGGGGCGAATGTGGCGATTTTCGACGCAGACGGCAAAAAGATAGAGGAAAACGGCGGCGAATACGGAAATCAGAAATTTTTGTATCAGGAATTTTATGAGCTGAACAAAGACGAGCGCGCCCAGAGCTACCAAGCGGGGGTATTTTTCGCCTATGAAGGCTGCGCGCTGGGCTTCCGCAAGGGCGGCGAGATACTAAACAATCTCTCAAAATTTGTGGGGCACTACATCGAGGATGCAAAGTAGCGGCGCGGCAAATTTTATAAAATTTGAGAAATTTTAAGGCGGAGTAGTTTAGTGGCAAGGCTCTGCCGGCGGTAAATTTTATCGCTAGTAGGCGGCGAAATTTAACGCTAGGAGACTACGGCAAAATTTAACGTAGCGGCGCGACCAAAATTCTGCGCGGATAAATTTTGTGCAGGTTAAATCGGCGCGAGCTAAAATTTGCACGAGCTAAATTTTAAAATTTATACGCGAGCGGTAGAGGTAAAATTTATCTCTCGCTTCTGCGCAAATTGAAATTTTAAATTTAGACGCAGGTTTCAGCGGCGGTAAAATTTAACGCCTGCTTCGGCGCGAAATTAGAATTTTAAAATTTAACGCCCTGCGCGCTGCGAGCATTAAATTTAGCAAGAACAGAATTTGCGATAGTTAAATTTTGCGATAGTAAAATTCCGCTAGAGCAAATTTCCGCAATAACTAAATTTGCAGAGTTAAAATTTGCCGTTTAAGCGCCGTGCTCCGATCGCGCGAGGAAATTTAACGGCTAAATTTAACCGCGCAGCCATGGCTTAAATTTTAAAACGCAAAGGGGAAAATATGAAAATCGTATGTTTGGATGCCGCGACGCTGGGAAGCGATGCCGATCTTAGCGAGATCGCGAGCTTGGGCGAGTTTGAAAGCTATGAGATGACCGAGTCCGTGCAAACCGCGCAGCGCCTAGCGGGCGCCGATGTCGTCATCACCAACAAAGTCCTAATCACGGATGAAATCATGGCGCAAACCGCGCTTAAGCTGATCTGCGTAAGCGCCACGGGCACGAATAATATCGATATGCAGGCAGCGCAGGCTCGCGGCATCGCGGTGAAAAACGTAGCGGGCTATTCGACGAACAGCGTCGTGCAGCAGACCTTTGCGTCGCTGTTTGCGCTAACCAACGCGCTCGGATACTACGCAGATTACGGCAGCAGCGGCAAATGGTGCGAGAGCGAAATTTTTACCCACATTGACGCGCCCATCAGCGAAATTTACGGCAAAGAATTCGGCGTCATCGGGCTTGGACAGATCGGCGCAAAGGTCGCCCGCATCGCCGCCGCGTTCGGCGCGAACGTGAGATACTACTCCACCGGCGGCGCGAACGACAACGGCGAGTTTGCCAGAGTGAGCCTGGACGCGCTTTTGAGAGCCTGCGACATTATCTCGATCCACGCCCCGCTAAATGAAAAAACGGCGGGATTGATCGGCGAGGCGGAGCTTGCGAAGATGAAAGATGGGGCGATCTTGATGAATTTCGGCCGCGGCGGCATCGTGGATGAGAAGGCGCTGGCTCGCGCCGTGGACAAACGAGGCCTGCGCACGGCACTTGATGTGCTGCAAACAGAGCCGATGCGGGCGGATCATCCGCTTTTGCGAGTAAAAAATCGCCGCAACGTCGTCATCACGCCCCACATCGCATGGGCGAGCATAGAGGCCCGCAAGCGGCTGATAAAGATGATCGCGCAAAATATTAGGGATTTTATGAACGGCAAATGAGCGCGGTTAAAACGCCGAAGCAAATTTAACAAAATCAAGATGCGGCACAAGACCCACAAAGACTCTGCACACAGTATTTCAAAGCGCTGTATATAAAATTTTTATTAACTGAAAAGAAGCGATACCGCTTCGGATAAAATTTTAAATTTACGCCGCGGATAAGCTATCTCTCCGCTTTGAATTCGTAGATTTATCTTTTCTTATAAATTCTTTTTATGCTCATCCAAAATCCCGTAACTATAAAAAATAACACTGAAATCGCCGCTACGCAAAATAAGAACTTACCCGCCTCACCAAAGATATAGCCCGAATGCACGCTCAAAACGGCTTTATGTATAGCAAAAGGGTGCGGCATGGTGCTTTTCGCATCATCATAGCGAGCATGCCGCAAGATGCCCTTTTTAACGTTTATACTCATCGTATTCATATGCTCTTCGCCCTCTTCGCCTTTATCGAAATAAAAGATCATAAAATTTTCTCCATCTTTTTGGGCGATAATATTGAAGAATTCGTAGTTCTCACCACGTTCGCGCTTAAAAATATCAAATACCGTCTGCAAATTTAAAATTTTATCTTCATCCTCAAGCGAAAATCCTCGCACTTCGGTAAAGCTCGTTTTTCTAAAAATTTCCTTTTCGCCTAGCGCTCTGTTGGTGATTTTGGCTATCCAATCATACGACCAATAAAGCCCGCTAGCGCTTATCGTAAGCAAAACGGGCAGCAGCAAAACTCCGACCGCGCCGTGCAAGCTATATAAAAACGCATAACCTCTCGCTTTAAAATTTATCCTAAATGCGCGTAAAATCTTTCCTCTAAAGCTAGGATAATAGATCACCACGCCTGAAATTAAGACTAAAATAAACATAATTGTGCTAAACGCTACGATATTTTTGCCTATTAGCCGCAGAGTTTCGTTTTTGCTTAGCCCAAATCCTAGATTGGTATGTAGGTTTAGTATTACGCCGATAAACGTATCGCCTATATTTTCCGAAGTAATTTCGCCGTTATAAGGATCTATAAAATATGATTTAAACTCGCCGCTAGAATCTGTGCCAGAAAGCCTAATCGCTTCGTTTTTATTTTGAGGAATTCTATAATAACTGAGCGTAAAACCGGGCTTGGCTTTTCTGAAAATATTTAAAATTTTGGCGGGCCTAAGAGCGTCTTTTCCACTCGGACTCACGAAAGATTTGCTTTGATTTAACACATCTATAATCTCGTCGTGATACGAGATAATAGCGCCGCTAAGGGCTACGATTAAGATCGGCACGCAGCATATAAGCGTCAAAACAAGGTGGACGTTGAACCAAAATTTTTTCCTTTTTAAAATCGCCATTAATTTCCTTAAATTTTAAATCCGCGGACGAAATTTATGTGTCGCGAATTTAAAAGTTTACGTTAAATCCAACCTGCGCCTTCATCCCGTCTACAACCATCATTTGATAATTTCCCGAGCGCGTTAGTACGAATTCGTTGAATATGTTATAAAGCGTAAAATTTAAACTTGCGTCTTTTGTGACTTTATAGCTCGCGCCCAGATCAAAAAGCGTGTATGAGCGGATATCCTCATCGTAGCTTAGGCTATCGCGCGTCCTACTATAATAATTTATTTGCGACCATAAGTTTAGCTTGGAGCTTACATCGTAATCAAATCCTAGCTTTACCGAATGGATTGGAAAATTATTTAAGGTTTTACCCTTCTCGCTACCCGTTTTTTGCTCGGATTTCGTATAGGCGTAGTTTGCATGCAGCTTCAAATTATCTAAAATTTGATAATCGCTACTTAGCTCTAGGCCCCTAACCTCGGCTTCCCCGATATTTATAGTATCCCAAATACCGCGCCTGTAAGTTTTGCCGTTATGCACGCAAGGATTTCCCGGTCTTGGACGGCAAATTAATTTGGTAGAAATTCCATCTTTGATTTCAGTATAAAACGCAGTAGCGCTAAAGTTAAATTTATCGTTATCGTCGTAAGAAAACCCGCCTTCGTAACTTATGCTACTTTCAGGCTTTAGAGAGCTTCTACCGATCTGCGCTCCCTGACCTCCTGCAAATGGCAGGGCAAGGCCCTCGCTACGCTGCTTAATATCCGGAGTTGAATATCCCGTCGAAACGCCGCCTTTAATAGAAAAACTTTCGTTTAAACGATAAACGGCATAAGCGCGCGGAGATATATGGCCGCCGTAGTCTTTATCTCGGTTATATCTGATTCCGCCGGTTAGCGTTAAATCGTCAGTTAGATAAAAATCATCCTCGCCGTAGATCGAATAATCCCATCTTTTGACATTTGCCTCATCTGCGGTAGTAGCGGCTTCGTTTAATCTCTCGCTTCGGTATTGCACGCCCAAACTCAAAGCATTTGAATCGAAAAAATATGAGCCTTTAGAATTTAGCGTAGTCGTTCTAAGACGCAGATCCTGGGCGCCGCTTTCTTTCATGCTATCGTAATTTGCATAGCTATCTATCATAAACTTATCGTATTTTCCCTGATGAGACAGGCTTGCGGTGTAGCCTTTCATATCCTCTTTCGCAATATCGTTATTACTTCCCGAGGTTGTTCGCGTACGCCCGTATGTACGCCTAAATTTATTATTTACTTTACGATAATCAAGCGCTACCTCATCGTTTTGCGTTACGTTATACATCAGTTTTGCGCCCATATTCGTCTCTTCATTATTTCTATTCGCATAAGGCTCTTTGTCCTCTATCTTTTCAAAAAATCTGCCGTAAAGTGCGATACCTAGTACGTCCGGAACGATAGCTCCGTTTAGATAAAAACCTGTTTGATAATCACCTTTTATTTGTGATTTTTTAGCGAAAGTATAGTATCCGTTTACATTGCCGCTAAGCTCATTTGAAAAGCTCTTAGTGATGATATTTATTACTCCGCCCATAGCGTCGCTGCCGTAAAGCGAGCTCATAGGACCGCGTATGACCTCTATGCGCTCTATCGCATTTGCGGGAGGCAAGAAATTCTGACTGCTACCAATACTTCTTAATCCTTTATAAGCACTATCGCTGGTTGCAGGCTTGCCGTCGATTAAAATTTTTGTATACTTTTGAGATAGACCTCTTAGGCCTATGCCTTTTCTCGATGCAGCACCTAGCGTTGCAGTAAAGGCACTCGGCAAATCCTCTACCATTGCGGAGACATCTTGATAGTTACGCTTTTGTATCTCTTTTTGCGTAAGAACGGAGATAGAAGCGGGTGCGTCTTGAATATTTTGCCGATAGCCCGTAGCACTGACTACGGTAATTTCACCCAAATTTACGCTTTTGCCTTGTTTTTCTATCTCACTCGATATCCCGGCTGTCGCTATAGCAGCGGCCAGCGATAATTTATATATTGCGCGCACAAACGCCCCTTTTCTTATTAAAATTTAAACTCATTTTACTATAATAAGATATGTATTATCAAGAAATACTAAACGGCAGAGGGATTATTTTAAACGCTAAAGGGATAAGATGAGTAAAGAGATAAGTTTAGATGATTTTTTACAAAAAATATCTAACGACATTGAGCCGTCCAAGCAATGCAGGTATAGCAAAACCGAGCTTGAAAGCGAAAGAATAAAATTTAACTTTAGATCTTTTTATACGAGCGGAGAGATAGGATATTATAGCAGCGATATAATTTGCAGAGATTTTCTTTTGCATCGCCACGAGCGAGGTAGCCGCTATTCATTTTTATTTTTCAATACGGGCGAAAATCCTATCTGCTTCAGATCGGATAAAGATCAATTCGTTTTGAATAAAGGTGAGTTTTGGCTCGGAACTATGCAAAGCAAATTGCGTGGCGTTCACGAGCTTGAAAATAAACACTATAAAAGCTCATGCATAGCACTTAGCACCGCTTTTGCGAATGAACTAGGAATTTTAAAAAATTTGAATTTAGATCAAGCAGTTTGCATGAAGAAATTCAAAACAAGCGCCGTGCAAAATATTATTCTCAAAGAGCTCGAAAATGCCGCGATATACGACGGCAAAATGCGCGAAATTTTTATGGAAAGTAAAATTTTAGAGATGCTTTATAAAAGTTTTCATAAATTTAATGAGCCTGAAAATACGCTTAGTCTTGATGAAAATGACATAAAAACAGTCCAAAAAGCAAAGAAAATATTACTTGAAAATATGCAAAACCCACCTAGCATTAAGGAGCTCGCTCGTCTTTGTGCCACGAATGAATTTGCACTAAAAAGGGATTTTAAAGCATATTTTGGCACGACCATTTATGCGATGCTGACAAATGAGCGGCTTGGAATTGCAAAAGAGCTATTAAGTCTAGATCAAATCAGCGTAAACGAAGCCGCTAAAATGGTCGGATACAATAATTTATCGCATTTTTCTAAAATTTTTAGGGCTAAATTTAATATACTGCCGACGCAACTGAAAAAGGATATAAAATTTTACTACTCGGATTAGAATTTCTTGCGATCGGCTATCTTTTATAAGCCGTGCCCTTTCACAACCGCATATCAAAATCTCATAAAATTTTATATCGCAACCGGGATCCGTAAAAATACGGAATTTAAATTATAAATGCCGCCGAAGCCTTGGCGGCAAAAGCGAGCTGCGATCAAATATCGCAGCTACGGGTATATTTAGACGCCAAGGGGCGCCTTAAAATTTTAAATGCGTCTAAGCCTAAAACAGACTATAAACCTCATCGAGTGTGAAGTGCTTTTTATCGATCTTGCCGCCGTAATACGGCTTGATGTCGTTCTCGAAGCTTTTTTGGAAAAATTTATCCTTATACATTCTAATGAGGCTACCGTTTACGGCGTCGAGTAGCTGGGTGTTGCCCTTAGCAAGAGCTACGGCGATGTAATCGACCCTGCCTAGATTGGTGATCCTCGCATCCAGCGCAGCATCGTTTCTAGCGTATCCGAGCACGACGGTGTTGTCATCGGCAAAGCCGACGCCCTGGCCCGCCTTTAGCTTCGCGACGCATTCATTGGCATCGGCGCAGTTTATGATCGTATAGCCCGCGCTTTTGAAGTGATCGTCGGCGGTAGTGCCGCTTACGGTTAAAATTTTATTATTCGCGATCTGATCGATGCGGGAGATATTATCGTCGGCCCTGGTTAGCACGCCGATCTGCACCGAGTAGTAAGGATATGAAAAGTCCACCTCTCGCGCTCGCTCTTTAGTCACGGTAAGCTCGGATATGACCAGATCGACCTTGTTTTGCACGACGGCAGCCACTCGCTCGTTCGATCCGACCGGGACAAATTCTATATCGCTGCTTTTATTGCCGAATAAATTCTTTACGAGCTCTTTAGCCAAATCGACCTCAAATCCCACCATCGTGCCGTTATCGTCAAAGCTAAACGGAGGCTGCTCGCTCTGCACGCCGATGCGGATCTTGCCGCTCGCTCTGATCTCGGCTAGGGAGTTTGCGAAAATCGCGCTCGCCGCAAACAGCAGCGCAAATAAAAATTTTTTCATATTTTATCCTTTGATAAGTTTAAAACATCCTGTAAAGATCGTCTAGCAAGAAATATTTTTTCTCGGCGGTGCCTTTGTAATACGGATCTATCGTCTCATTAAAAATTTTCTTGAAAAAGCCGCTTTTGCTTAAATTTACAAGCCCGGAATTTATAGCGTCAAGCAGATCGTCATTGCCCTTTTGCACCGCGATAGCTAAGAAGTCCGAGGTGCCTAAATTTATGATATTCGCTTCGACCTTTCTATCCACGACCGCATAAGCCAAAACGACGAGATTATCGTCCGCGTATGCAGCGCCCTCGCCCGCTTTTAGCTTGCGATAGCAATCGGAGGAGTTGCTGCAAGGACGAATCGTATGGCCCTGCTTTGCAAAATACTCATACGCAACGGTGCCGCTCTCCGCTAAAATTTCCTTATCTTGCAGATCGTTTACGGTTTTGATATTATCGCCCGCGCGGCTTAGCACGCCTACGTTTACGCTAAAATAGGGATTTGAGAAATCCACTATCTTCTCGCGCTCCTTCGTAACCGTGATCACTGCGATATCAAGATCTACTTTATTATCTCGCACGGCGTTGATACGATCGTTTCCTCTAGTGATAAAATACTCGATTTTGCCCTCTTTGCCGCCGAAAATTTCCTTTGCGAGCTCTTCGATCAGTAAAATTTCAAACCCGTCGTATTTGCCGTCCTCGGCTACGTTTAGAGGCGGTACCGATCCATCTATGCCTATGCGGATGACGCCCTTTTCTTTGATCTGAGCCAAAGAATTTGAAAAGAGCGAAGCGCAGAAAAACAGAAGCGAAAATATAATTTTTTTCACGAATTATCCTTTTAAATAAAATTTTATATCACCGCTCGCGCAACCGGCGAGACGAGTAAATTTAAAGCAAACTATAAAGATCGTCCAGCAAGAAATACTTTTTCTCTGCAGTTCCTTTGTAGTAAGGCTCGATAAAATTATCGAACGAATTTTTGAAAAAGCCCTCTTTGCTTAGCTTGATGAGCTCTTCGTTTAAGAAGTTAAGCAGCTCTGCGTTGCCCTTTTGCACGCCGATCGCCAAAAAGTCCGAGGCGCCTAAATTTTTGATATTTACTTCGACCTTTTTATCGAGCACCGGATAGCCCAAAACGACCAGATTATCGTCCGCGTATGCCGCGCCTTGACCCGCCTTAAGAGCCTTGTAGCAAACACTTGCGCTCTCGCATCTGGAAATTTTATAGCCCTGCTTTTCAAAATACGGCTCGCTCGTGCCGCCGCTTAAAACCAAAATGGTCTGATCTTGCAGATCGCCCAAAGAGCGGATCTTATCCTCTACGCGGGTCAGTACGCCTATGTTTACGCTAAAATACGGGGTCGTAAAATCTATCTCCTTCTCGCGCTCCGGAGTTACCGTAATCGTAGCGATGACCATATCGACCTTATCCTCTTGGAGATACCTTATACGCTGATTTGCCGCGACGGAGACAAACTCTACCTTACCGCCTCCATTTTTAAAGATATCCTTTGCGATCTCGTTTGCCATATCGATCTCAAAGCCCTGATGCACGCCGTCTTCAAGCTTACCGAAAGGCGGCTGCGCGTCGTAAACGCCTACTCTAACAACGCCGCTACTTTTGATCTCGCCGAGCGATCTTGCACAGAGCCCGCCGCTAGCAAGCCCCGCAATCAATAAACCTAATAAAAATTTTTTCATACTTTTCCTTTCCCAATAAGTAAATTTTAAAATTTAGCCGCCCTCTGCGCGCGAAAATCTCAAATTTCGCCGCAGTCCGATCAAAGCAGATAAGATAAGCGACCGCTTATAAATTTATCCTGCATTTACCGTAAAATAGGCAACTTTCTAACACTTTAGAAATTCTACGCGTCCGCTGCGGACGCTTTAAATTCCGATACTTAACGGGTGTATTTTATTATTTTATATCTTTAATGATTCAGTTTCACATACCCTAAGGTTTGACTTTAATGAATATTAAACAATAAGTAAAACGGCGATCCGCTTGAAATTTTATCGCCGAGAAGTTCGTGCGCGCCGAGCTTAGATGATAAACATAAGCTTGGCGCAAAGCACGATGATGAATCCGAATACAAAGGCGATCTTGTGGATATTTGCTCGCAAAAACTCAGGTGCAGGCCTTCCCATCGCGCGGCAACTTAAATTTATCGCTACGCACACGGCGATGATGAGCGCGAGCGTGACTTTTAGCATAAAGATTTTTTGAAGCGGCGTGCCGAAATACCCGCCATTAGCGCTTCCGACCCAACGGCTCATCATCATTCCGCCGGTGATTATCAGCGTAAAAAGGCAAACCGGCATGATCTTAATCGCGCGCGAGCCGATCGCTTTTTTAACGCGCTCAAAATCCGCGCCCAGCGCGCTTTTAAGCCGCGAAAAAATCACGACGTCGAAAAATATGTAGCCCAAAAAGATAATGGCGCAGATGAGATGGACGATCTGCACGTAAGGATAAATTTGCTCCACCACCGCTCCTTGCTATGAAATTTCGCCAATTTTATGCGAAATTTTAAATTTTAGCAATGATTTTCATCAACGCGCCGCGAGCAGTTAAATTTAAGCCGATCGCGCGAGCAACGCAAATAAATTTTGGCAAAATCGCGCGGTCAAATTTAAAAACAAAGCCGCGCAGCTAAATTTAAAAATGGTCGCATTCGTA
>CALHQN010000006.1 GCA_938036585.1 uncultured Campylobacter sp. | reverse complement strand
GGCAGCATCGACACGGATCTGTGCGGGAAATATATCGAAAAGCCGCGAAATTTCGCCTCCTTATCGATCGGCGAGTATTCGCTTACGTATTCGCTCACGTCGGCTATCGCGACGTAAAGCGTGCGCTCTTTTACGTCAAAATAGATCGCGTCGTCGAAGTCCTTGGCGTCGATAGGATCGATAGTGCAAAAAGGCAAATGCTGCAAATCCACGCGCTGCGGATACAGCGCCTCGTCCACTTCGCTGCCGAAGCTTGCGGCTTGCTGCTTGCACGCTTCGTTAAATTCGTCGTTTTTATCGTAGATCGCTAAAGAAATTTTCTCATCGACGAAGGGATCGGCTAAGCTTCCGATCACCTCGGTAATTTCGTTCGTTAGATTATCGATCTTTAAAAGGGTATTCGGCGGCAGTTGCTTTAGCGATTTTTGCGTGGCTTTGAGCGGATTTGCGAGTCCGGTTTTGACGTTCACGCCTAAAATTTCGCGCCCGAAGCTTTTGGTATAAACCACGCTCGTTAAAAACGCCGGCTTAACGCACATCAGTACCTTTGCGTGCAGGCGGGACTTTTTTGAGCTTAAAATTTTAGCCAAAATCAGATCGCCCAGATGCACGCCGCTTAAATATCTGTTTTCGATGATGAGATCTGCTTTGAAGCGATCGTCGAAGCTTTGCAGATAGCCCGTGCCGTCGCGCGCGATGTCGAGCCTGCCGAAAACATAGCCGTCGTTCAGATAGAGCCTGCCCTTGTGCGCGCTGATAGCGCCGATATTTAGGAGGTTGCGCGCGAGTTCCTTTTGCTCGCCGCTGAGATCCTTTTCAAATACGCCCGAGTTAAAGGCGCGCAGGAACTCTTTCATATCGAAATTTCGCCTTTAGCCTCTAAAAACGCTTCTTGCTCGAAGCCGAACTCGACTAGTAAATTTAAAGCGTTGTCGATGCTAAGCTCGTCGAAGTGGTGGTAGATATTGACTGCGGTTTTGGCGATCTTTAGCATCGCATGGCGGGATTTATTCTCAAAAGGCGCGTCGTCGGGGGCGTTTGAATACAGCGCGTCCTGCGCGATCTGCTCTAGCCCGAAATGCGCAAATAGCGCATGCGAGACGCTTTCGCGGTTCGTGCCGCTAAATTCCATCTCCACGTCGGTAAAATCTTGCGGGAAGATCGAGCCTTTGATGGCGTGGTAAAATTCCTCCGCCTTGCCCGCCGCACATACCTGCTCGTCTATAAAAACCCGCCCAAATTCCACTAAAATCACGCTTGAAAGGATATTTTGCTCTATCTGCGGGTAGGATTTGATCCACGAAAACATAAGCAAATTTCGCAGCAGCGAGACCTGCGTGAGCTTTTCGCGGTCGATGCGATACGCATGTAGGCTCGGCTTTAGCATCTCGTCAAATACGGCGAATAGAAAAAACGCTCGCATCTGCTCGCGCCCGTAAAGCTCAAAAGCTCGCTGTAAATTTAGCGTCTTTAGTGCCGCGGCGCCCTGCTCTTGCTTCTGCTCCTGCGCCCTTCCCCATTCTTGCCCCTGTTTTTGCTGCTGCGCTTGCCCCTGCTCCTGCTCTCGTTCTTGCTGTTGCGTTTGTGCGGCTTGCGTAGAGATACTCGAACCCAGCGCGCAATCAGCCCTCGCGGCGACGTGTTGATTTTGTGACGGCGTATCGCTTGCTGCTTGCAAGGGGTTAAATTTAAAATTCTCGTCGCTGCAGTTCATGCTGCTTGCGTCATTTGAGTGATTAAATTTAGGACTATCGCCCTGCCCTGCTAAGTCTGCGCCTTTTTGCTCGCTTGCGGCGTCTTGCAAGCCGCATCCTATGGGCTCCGTGCTTTGGAAATCGCACTGCTCATCTGTAGCGGCGAAATTTTGCCTCGCGAGCCCTTCGGCGCCAAATTTAGACAAACCGCAAAATGCTAAATCTAAAATTTTATCCGCAAGAGGGGCGTTTTTTGAAATTTGTAGAGCGAGCCTGACGTCCGAAACATCCGCGTCAAACGATGCTAAAATTTTTAAAATTTCATCGCTAAAGCCCGCGAGCGCGCCTATTTTTTGGGTTATAAATTTATTCATTTTAAAAAGCCGTTCAATATAAATTTCGCACAATCATATCAAATTTTAACTCAAATTGCAAAGCAAAACGCCGCCGTTGCGTCCAAATTCCGCTTCGGCTCACGAGACTTTTAAGCGCTTTTTTTTGCGTTTGAAAATCGCAGATCAACCCGCCCGTTTGTCGCGGCGGCAAAACCGAAATTTCAAGCGCCGTTTTATAAAATTTTAATCCCCTTTCGTATAGAATGCACCGAAATTCCGTTTATAAAGAGCTCGATTTGGATAAATTTAAAGCCGGTGCTGCGCTAAGGAAAGAAGAGACTATGGACTACGACAAAGAACCACTAGTTTTGCTGGATTATTCTGGTTTTCCTTTAATTTTACACCATTTGATTATTTTAATATTTTGGATTACTGCTTCTGGATTTTGCATTAGTTACTTAGACGATTTTGAAAGTGGTATTTTAGATTTTGATGACGATGAAGATGACAGTCCAAACGATACTGACTCCGGCTTAAACCAAAACTTCACCTATTGTGATTGATTTAAACGGTGACGGCGTAAAAACAATATCAAGAAAAAACGGTAAAACATACTTCGACCTGGATAATAACAAATTCGCAGAAAATACCTCTTGGATAGATAAAAATGACGGAATTTTAATCAGTAAAACCTTAATCACAAATAGCATAACAAACGGAAGCGAACTATTTGGAAATCATACTTTACTAAGAGATGGAAGCTTAGCCGATAACGGCTTTGAGGCCCTAAAAGAATTCGATGAAAACAAAGACGGAGTGATAAATGAACTAGACGCGCTAGCCTATGAAAACTTAGCAATCTGGCAAGATGCCAACCAAAACGCTAAACTAGACGACAACGAATTAAAATCTCTAAAAGAGCTTGGCATAAAAGAGATAAATTTAAACTACACAAATAGCAACTTTATCGATGAAAACGGCAACGAACATAGACAAACTTCAAGCGTAGTTTTTGAAAACGGAAATAAAGCCACAATCAACGATGTATGGCTTGATACTCACACGGCAGATACAAGATATGTAGGAGAAAAGATTGTCTTGTCTGCTGAAATAGAAGCGCTTCCGCAAATTTATGCCTTTGGAGAGGTTCTAAATTTACACCAAGCTATGGCAAAAGATAAAGTTTTACAAACAATGGTTCAAAACTACATTGCCTCAGATAAAGCCAAACAAAATGAGATGATAAACGACATAATCTATCGTTGGGCTAACTCAGACCAAATAGATCCAAACTCAAGAGACCCGAAAAAAGTTTATTCACATGTAATGGACGCTCGTCAATTGGTTGCATTAGAGCATTTAACAGGCAAAGGTTATCTTGGAATTTGGTGCTGGGGAGAACATGACCCAAACCCGCATGGTCAGGCAGCACCGCTTTTGATAGATGAGTTTAATAAATTTGTCAAATACGTACAAGCTCAAATTTCCGCTCAAAGCGAATTTAAAGATTTGTTTGCAGGTATCTTGCCTTTGCAATGGGAGAAAAATCAAACAGGCGATTTAAGAATGGCTTTTAAAGCTTTAAAAGATAGAATTACCGATTTATTACCAAATGTTGATTATGCGAACATTTCCGCAGATAACATTAAACAAGTTAGAGAACTAATAAATACCGCAAAGAATTTAGGCACTTACAATACAAAATATCAAAGTGTATTTGAAACGATTGAAGCTGGGTGGCTAAGCGAAATTGAAAATTTAAAATTTGTGATCAATTCGGTAGAAGGGACAGCTGGAAATGATAATTTAAGCGGAGATAATAAAGATAATATTATCATAGGCGGTCGTGGCGATGATACGCTATTTGGCGGAGCTGGAAATGATATGTATTATTTCGATATATTATTTGGAAAAGATAGAGTCTATGATAGTGCCGGTGCGGACAGCATAGTATTTTCTAAAAATATAAAACCTGAAAATATCGAACTAACTCGCAACAAAACTTCTATTTACATTACCAGACTAGATGATAATAAAGCCAAGACTAATGATGTTATTCAAATAGATAATTTTTTCGAATACAACGGCGATATAGGAAACGGAGCGATAGAAAAAATCATCTTTCAAAACGGCATCCAGTGGGATATTAATAAAATAATTGAAATTTTAGCACCACAACCGACACAAGGTAATGATAATTTATACGGCGATATGAAAGATAATATCATATCGGGACTTGGCGGAGATGACATAATATATGGCGGAAGCGGCAACGACACTATAAATGGAAATGACGGAAATGATGAGCTGCATGGAGATGATGGCAACGACCAACTATTTGGAGGAGATGGCAACGATACACTTTACGGAGAAAATGGAAATGACACTTTAATTGGTGGCATGGGCAGTGATACCCTCAATGGTGGTTACGGAGATGATACCTATATCTATAATATCGATGATGGCAATGATACAATTTATGATT
>CALHQN010000005.1 GCA_938036585.1 uncultured Campylobacter sp. | reverse complement strand
GCCGAGGGCGCGATTTACGCTTTGATAAATAAAAACGAATTGATTAAATTTGAACCCGCTGTGAGTGAGCCGCGTAAAATTTCGCTCGGCTACGGCAGGATAAACGCGCTTAGCTTTAGCGCGGAGGGGCTTTGTCTTGCAGGCTGGAGCAAGAGCGTTCGCTGTTTTGATAAGGATCTAAATTTGATCAAAGAATTTAAACAAAGCTCCATCGGTACGGCTCTTTCGTATTGCGACAGCGGCGAGACGCTGTATCTGGGCGACATAGACGGAAATTTTATAAATTTAAAAAGCGGTGAGAAAAAGAGCTTGGGCTCTTGGATCAAGGCTATCGTATGCGTAGGAGATACGCAATTTATCGCGACGCGAGATAAAATTTATAAAAATACGAAAAAGGACGTAAAGGAGGAATTGGATTTAAAGAGCGAATTTTTAGCGATGTATGCGGACGGAAATTCCGTCATTGTGATCGACAGATCGGGGAAAATTTACAAATTTTAAGAAAGGAAATTACATGCTTACATGTATCAAACCCGTGCTTTTAGGCTCGGTTTTGTTCGCCGCAAGCGCCCTGTGTGCCGCAGATAGCGAGCTAGAGCGCGTGATGAAGGAGCGAAATTTAAGCGAGAAGGACGTTTTGGCGGCCGCTAAGACCTATCAGCCGACCGGCAGGAAGGACGATTATATGGTGTTCTCCTCCGGCGGTCAAAGCGGACAGGTGCTGGTTTACGGCGTACCGTCGATGAGGATCTACAAATATATCGGCGTATTTACTCCGGAGCCTTGGCAGGGATACGGCTTTGACGAGGAGAGTAAGGCGGTTTTAAAAGAAGGTGCCATTAATGGCAAACAGATCACCTGGGGCGACACCCACCACCCGAATTTCAGCGAGAAAAACGGCGAGTACGTGGGCGATTATCTCTTCATCAACGACAAGGCAAATCCGCGCTTGGCGGTTATAAATTTAAAAGATTTCGAAACCACTCAAATAGTGGTAAATCCGGTGATTAAAAGCGAACACGGCGGCTCTTTCGTCACGCCTAATACCGAGTACGTCATCGAAGCAAGCCAGTACGCGACCCCTCTTGATAACGATTGGCACCCGATCGAAGAGTATCAGGCGGTCTATCGCGGCGCGGTAACGCTATGGAAATTCGACTACGACAAAGGCAGGATCGACGAGAGCAAATCTTTCTCACTTGAGCTTCCTCCATATATGCAAGATCTAAGCGACGCGGGTAAGGGCGAGAGCTTCGGCTGGGCGTTTACCAACAGCTTTAACTCCGAAATGTACACTGGCGGTATCGAAAAGGGTCTTCCTCCGATGGAAGCGGGTATGAGCCGCAACGACACCGACTACTTGCATGTTTACAACTGGCAAATTTTAGAAAAGCTTGCGCAAGACAGCAAAAACTATAAGATCGTAAACGGCCACAGAGTAGTTACGATAGACGCTGCGGTAAAAGCGGGCGCTTTGTTTTTGATCCCAGAGGCCAAATCTCCTCACGGCGTGGACGTTAGCCCGGATGGCCGCTACATTATCATCGGCGGCAAACTCGATACCCACGCTAGCGTTTATGATTTCAAAAAGATCAAAGAGCTAATCGATAAGAAGGAATTTACGGGCAAAGACCCATACGGAATTCCGATCCTAGATATGCAAAAGACGCTTCACGGACAAGCGGAACTTGGTCTTGGACCTCTTCACAACACCTTCGATTCGCAAGACGGCATAATCTATACGTCGCTTTACGTCGATAGCCAGATCGTAAAATGGAACTACAAGACGCTAAAGGTTTTAGATAGAATCAACGTCCACTACAATATCGGTCACCTCGATTCCATGGAGGGTAAATCCTCTAAACCGGTCGGCAAATACGTAATCGCGCTGGATAAGCTTTCGATCGATAGATTTAATCCTATCGGACCGCTTCATCCGCAAAATCACCAGCTGATCGACATCACGGGACCTAAAATGGAGATGATTTACGATCTTCCTATCGGTCTTGGCGAGCCGCACGACGTCGTCTCGATCGCTGCGAGCAAGCTTCACACGGCGCCTACCTATACTATGGGTACGAACTCGCGCACCGGAAAGCCGCACCCTTCTATGACGCTAGCGGGTCAAGAGCGAATTGAGCGCGACGGCAAAAACGTAAAAGTCTATGCTACTGCGATCCGCAGCCATATCAACCCTGAGCATATCGAGGTTAATAAGGACGATAACGTAACGATCTATATGACAAATTTAGAGCGTGCCGAGGACGAGACCCACGGCTTTACGGTCGATAATTACAACGTGCATATGTCGCTTGAGCCAGGTAAGACCGCGAGCGTAAATTTCATCGCGGATCGCGAAGGCGTATTTCCTTTCTACTGTACGGAATTCTGCTCTGCGCTACACCTTGAGATGTTCGGCTACCTATATGTAAAAGATCCGAACAAAAAATATGAATCGGCCAAAGCATCTATGCTAAAAGCTCTTAGCCCTGAGGCTCTAAAAGCCGAATACGACAAGGTAGTAGCTACGAATAAAGCCACCGACGACGTTATTCAATCAGTCGTTAAATTCTTAAAAGAGAAAAACTACGAGAAATATCCTAAGGTCAAGGCTTTAGTCGATGACGCGCTGGATCAATACGGCAAAATTCCCGAGACCAAAGCTAAAGCGGACGCCGCGGTAAAAGCGGGCGATATGAACGGCGCGATACTTTGGGAGGGTCAAATTTGGCAGTATCTAGTCAAGACCGCGGACGTCGGACTTCGCGCTAAAAATAACCTAATCCGCGAGCTCTCCACCCCTATGAGTGAGGCTGCGTCTAAGGGCGAAAAAGCCTATCTACGCGGGGGCTGCAACGGCTGCCACGTAATCGGTCAAGTAAGCTCTGGCCCTGATCTAACGGGCGTACTACTTCGCCACGAAAACGGCGAGAAGTGGGTAGCCGATTTCATCAAAGATCCGGCTAAATTCTACGAAGACGACTATGTCAAGGCTATGATCAATTACTTCAATTTAAGAATGCCTAATCAGCATATGAAAGACGACGAGATCAAAGATATCATCGAATATCTAAAATGGATAGACGAAAACGCCGGTCTTAACTAAATCCTCCCCCTTTCGGGGGAGCTTGGAAAGGAGACAAAATGCCAAAATATAAAATTTACGCGATTTTAGCGCTGCTTATTATGACGATCGCCTTTACGATTCCGTCGCTCGGATTTTTTAGGCTTCAAGGAAAGATTATCTCCGGCGAGGTAACAAGCGCCGAGCAGCTACCATCCTACGCCGCTCCGATATGGAATTTATACACAAAATCCTCATATAAAAACCACCTCATCCCTAACGACGTTAAAAACGACCTGGGCGCGATGATAGAGCATAAATTTGAAGTGGGTGCTCCTAGCATTCCCGTGTGGAAAATTTCACTCGAAGCGCCGAACTATCCCAAAGAGGCTTTTCCCGACGGAATTCCGCTCTACGTCCACGTTGACGGCTTTAGCGGCGATATTGGCGAGATGAACACGCTAAACCACTATATAGGAATGTATCCCGTCTGGCGCGGCGGCACGCTCGAGCACTCTCTATCGCCGTATTATCTCATAATCGCGACGCTAGGGATACTTGCGTTTTTATACTACGACGGCAAGGGGCAGACCCTGCTTATGATACTGCCGATCATTGCGCCGCTTATCTTCATCGGTTGCTACGTGGGTTGGCTCTATTGGTTCGGGCACAACCTGCAGGATTGGGGCGCATTTAAGATCAAACCTTTTATGCCTACGGCGTTCGGCGACGGCAGCGTGGCGCATTTTACTACCCATTCATATCCCGCTCTCGGCTTTTGGCTGATGTTAGCCCTATCGCTACTATCGGCACTAGCGCTATTTTCTAAGAAAAAATTTCTACGAGAGTATAGATGAAGCTTTTCTTTCTTGCATTCTCGCTCGCCCTAATTCTAGGCGCGGGCGAGCTTCAAGACGCGATCGATAGCGCAAAAGCGGGCGATATTATCGAACTAGCCGCGGGTGAGTACCACGGCAACGTTTTAATCGATAAACCCCTTACTATCGACGGGCTAGACCGCTCCGCCGTGATCATAGGCGATCACAACGGAACGGTGATCCGCGTCCGCGCTTCGCACGTTACGATCAAAAATTTAACGATTCAAAACGGAGGCTTCGAGCATCTTAGCGAGGATGCGGGCATCAACGTAAGCGACGTAAACGGCGCAATCATAAAAAATAATCTCATCAAAGACGTGCTCTACGGCGTCGTGCTAAGCAAGGCAAACGACGTAACGATCGAGGGCAATGAAATTTCGAGCAACGCCTACCGCACGAGTTTCAAAGGCGACGGCATAAAGCTTTGGTATTCCAACGCCAATAAAATTTTAAATAACGACGTCCACAACGTCCGCGACACCGTTTTTTACTTCTCAAACGGCAATCTCGTCGCAGGCAATAAAGGCCACAGCTGCCGTTATTCATTGCACTTTATGAACTCCGGGCACAACGTCGTGGAGGATAACTACTACGACGGCAACACCGTGGGATTATTTTTTATGTATTCGAGCGACAATATCGCCAGACGCAACGTCGTACGCAACGCAGACGGCGCTTACGGCGTAGGTATCGGTATGAAGGATAGTTCAAATTTTACGATCACCGACAATAAAGTCATCTACAACGCCCGCGGATTTTATCTGGATCAGTCTCCGTATCAGCCTGGCAGCACGAATGTTTTTGAGCGTAACGACGTGCAATACAACAGCATCGGCGTGCAATTCCACGCTACGCAGCTAAAAAGCATCTTTAAAGACAACAAATTTAAAGGCAATATGGAGATCGCGCTAAACGATACCCCGCAATCCAAGCTTTTGGAAAATGAATGGATCGGCAACTACTTCGACGATTACGACGGATTTGACCGCGACGGCGACGGCTACGGCGATGTGAGCTACGCAGCATACGCCTACGCGGATAGGCTTTGGGCGCATAAGCCTAGCGTGCGATTTTTCTACGGCTCCAGCGGGATCGCGCTTTTAAATTTCATCTCCAAGCTAGCTCCGTTTTCAGAGCCCGAGCTACTATTGAAAGATCCAAAACCTAGGATGAGGCAATGATAAAGAATAGACGCGAAACGATAAAACTACTTGGCGGAGCGCTTGGGGCGCTAGGGGCAGCGAGCTTATTTGCGGATGAGAATTCCACAAATTCCGTAAATTTTACGGGCGGCGAAGCGCAGAATTCCGGCGCGTCAAATTCCGTAAATTCTGCGGAGCAAAATTCTGCGCCGAATTCCATAAAACAAAATTCCGCAAAAAATTCTAGCGGGGATTCCACCTCTTTATATCTGCGCCCGCCGGGAGCGCTGGCGGAGCGCGGCTTCCGCAGTAGCTGTATCAAGTGCGGCCAATGCGTACAGGTCTGCCCCTATCACAGCATCTATCTGCTGGATATTACCCATCTTTTTGATATCGGCACTCCCGTTATCGACGCCAAAGAGCGAGGCTGCTATCTTTGCGGCGCGCTTCCTTGCGTGCTCGCCTGTCCAAGCGGCGCGCTCAGCCACGAGACTAACGAGCCTAAAAAGGTTGCGATGGGTATCGCCGTGATTAAAAATTTAGACGCCTGTTTGGCGTATCGCGGGCAGACTTTAAAGTCTAGCGATCTGCGTCTAAAGCCCGCCAAGACCGAGCAGGAGCGCGAGTTAAACTCAGCGCTGGCTGCGAAAGAGGGCAAGGTCTGTGATCTATGCGCGTCGCTGTGCCCTTACCCGCAGCCGCTCGACGCCATCGCGATGATAAAAGCGAATGAATATTTCGCCCCGCAGATCCGTAGCGAGTGCGTCGGCTGCGGCGCGTGCGCCGAGCTCTGCCCAGCGCGTATCATCGAGATACTCCCGCGGGCGGATTATAAATCAGTCTATGAAGGAAAACAATGAAAAGCTCCATTAAATTCTACATCTGCTCGCTAGCTGCGGCGCTTTTGCTGTGCGGCTGCGGAGATGACGGCGATTCAAGCTCCGCCGCTGCAAATTCCACAGGGCAAAATTCCGTTTCGCAAGGCTCCGCAGGGCAAAATTCTGCGGATCAGAATTCCGCGAGTTCAAATTCCGCATCGCAGAGCGCGGAGCAAAGCTCCGCCGCTAGGCCCCGCATCACCGTCAAAAGCGGCGAAGCGCCAAAGCGGGACGATAAGTTCGTAAGCTACGATTTTTACGGCGAGCGAATGGTAAATTTTAATCTAAACGGCGACGTGAATGAAACGACCAAAAATATCGTGGCGTATTCAAGCATCAAAAACCAATACGAAAAGCTAAATTTCGACCTGATGAAAAAGCGCCTGGGCAGGGACTTTATCCTGCGCTGCTCGGCGTGCCACGACGACTACGCCAACGGCATCATCGGTCCTTCGCTTCTGGATAAAACCGACACGCAGATCGTGGATATGATAAAAAAATACAAGTTCAAAGAAAAACCCAATCCTCTTATGGTGCAGCTCGTAAACGGAATGAGCGAGCAGCAGATAGAGACGATGGCGAAAGAAATTTACGAGTTCAATCAACAATTTAAGGAGCAGAAATGAAACCGGGTAAAATTTTAGCTTTGATTCTGGGTGTAGCGCTGATCGCGCTGATGATCTTTATGGCAAGCTCGGGCGGTTCCGGCGCGCCGAAACAGGAGCAGGCTAAGCCGCAGGCACAAACAAAACCAGCGCCGCAGAGCAAAAGCGTCGATCTTATCGACGATAAGGACGTAAAAAATATTAAAATTTTGCAGCAGAGCGTCAAAGAGCGCGACTTTGAGGTAAGCAGCTCATATCTGGTAAGCTGTGCGCCTTGCCACGGCGACGACGGACGCGGCAAGATCGCTCCGCCGATCGGCGGCAAGAGCAAGGATCAAATTTTAGCAAGCCTCAAAGATTATAAAGCGGGTAAGATCAAAAACAGCCTGATGAGCGGACTTTTAACCAACGTAAGCGACGAGAGCCTAGATAAGCTCGCGGATGAAATTTCAAAATTTAAAGAGTAAGTCTTGGATAAATATAATTCGCGATGCACGATCAAAAATACGAGCTTTTTCTCGACCTTCGCTCTTAAAAATAAAAGCGGCAAACTGCGCCCCAGCATTCGGGCGCTGCGCTACGCCATGGTATTTTTGGTGCATCTGCTTTTCGTGCTTTCCTTTCGCGCCGATATTCAAATTTTAGAAGGCGACATCAGCGGCTCGCGGATACTTGGCTTTCACCTAGCAGATCCCTTTGCCACCCTTGAGGTGATCGCCGCACACAAGGATCTGCCGATAAATTTACTTATCGGCTCGGGCACCATTTTGCTGTTTTATTTCATCGCGGGCGGCAAGGCGTTTTGCTCGTGGATCTGTCCTTACGGAGCGCTTAGCGAGATCGGCGAAAAGCTGCATAATACGCTAATCGCTAAGCACGTCATCAAGGAGCGCGCCCTGCCTCGCGGTATGCGATATGCGATCTGGGCGGTGTTTTTGCTGCTAAGCGCGATTACGGATCTGCTCGTTTTTGAAATTTTTAACGTAGTCGGAATTTTGTCGCGCCTCATCATCTACGGCTTTTCGCTCGCAGGGCTTTGGATCGTTTTTGTGTTTTTGCTCGAAGTATTTTTTAGCAGACGGGCGTGGTGCACGCACCTATGCCCGCTAGGCAGCACCTATTCGCTTGCGGCGAAAGCAAGCCTTAGCAAGATTACTTGGGATAAGAGCAGGTGCGATCACTGCGGCGTTTGCCAAGACGTCTGCTTCGTCTCGCACGTACTGGATATTACCAAAAAAAAGGCATCCGAAAACCTGGGCGATAAGAGCAAATTTATGCTAAAAGGGATCGACTGCACGCTATGCGGACGCTGTATCGACGTGTGTCATCAAGACGCACTGAGTATCGGCAATAAGCTAAAAGATATGATCTAAGGAAGCCTATGATAGAGATTAAAAACGTAAGCAAGAAATTCGCAAATCAATTCGTTTTAAAAGATATCGATCTAAATATCGCGGACGGCGAGCAAGTGCTTTTCGTCGGGCAAAACGGCGCGGGCAAAAGCTCGCTGATGCGGACGATTTTAGGCGAATACATACCCACAAGCGGCAGCGTCGCTATCGATGGATTTGATTCATTTAAGCAGCGCAGCCGCGCGCTACGCGGTATCAGCTTCGTGCCGCAAACCCCGCCGCCGCTTAAGCTGAGCCTAAATGAGCTCATCTACTTCGCCGAGCGCACGGCGGACGCAAGCAGAGCGGATATAGTAAAATTTTGCGGTGAAATGGAGCTTGATCTGAGTTCAAATTTAAACAAACCCTTTCATAAGCTATCCGGCGGTATGAAGCAGAAATTCTTAATTGCGCTAGCATTCGGCAGAGCTAGCAAGGCGATGATTTTCGACGAACCGACCGCCAATCTCGATCCGAGCGCACGCGAGCGTTTTAAGACGCTTTTGCACAACCACGCAAAAGATAAGAGCTTGATCTTTATCTCGCATAGGCTCGAGGAAGTGGGAGGGCTGGTAAAAAGAATGATTTCAATGGATCTAGGGAGGATCGTAGATGACAAAAATGTTTAAAGCTTTACTTTGCGCACTTATTGCGCTTACGTTTTTAGGCTGCGGCGACGAGAAGGACTACGGCAACATCCACTACGACAGAGACGTGTGCGAGCACTGCCAGATGGCGATCAGCGACAACCGCTTCAGCGTCGATGTGCGCGTGGACGGCAAAAACCACTACTTCGACGACATCGGCTGCTTGGTGGATTTTATGGTTACCAACGACAAACTAAACTGGCTGAAGGACGCCAAAATTTACATCAATGACGCTAGCGGCAACGGCGAGTTTATCGACGCACGCACGGCGCATTTTTACAAGGGCTTTAAAACCCCTATGTCGTTCGGCTGGGGCGCGTTTAAAAACAAGCAAGAGGGCAAGCAAGACTTCAGCTTCGATCAAGTAGTCGCGGCGCTTAAAGCAGGCGGCGGCTCGCACGGCATGGGAATGGGCGATATGGGTCGCGATGCGCACGGCAATATGGGAAATATGCACGGTCATGGCGATATGGGCGGCATGAAAGACCCTCACTCCGCAGAGCACGGCATGAGCGGGCCTAAGCATGATATGGGCGGCGGCGATGCAGGCAGCACGGCACATCCTCAAGGCTCACCGCACGATATGCACGAAAGCGGCGGTGCAGCGCACGATATGCCTTCAGGGCACTCGCATTAAGGACGCTTTGGCTAAGACGAAATTTTAAGGGGCTTCGTTTTGCACTAAATTTAAAGCCTGAATTTCAGCGCGCCGCCGTAAACGAGAGCAGACGAGATGAAATTTTACTTTGCAACTTCGGCGCGAGGCAAAGTCTGGCGCCTAACGGTAGTGAAATTTATCTCGCGATACGGCTAAATTTAACGCACGGCGCGAGATTTCGTTCTGCCGAATTAAAATTTACATGGACGCGCTAGCTTAAAATTTCGCCGTAAATTTAAAATTTATCCAGTGCGGAATTTGTCGCTTCGAGATTTTTAGAATTTTAAATTTTATGCCGCGGAATACGCCCCGTTTTTGAAATTTTACGAAGCTGAAATTTAAGCAGTTCCGTTAAACGGCTAAATTTTAAAACTGCGGCAGATGACGGATAGCGGGCGGCAAATAGCGCGCTATTTGCAGGCGCCGCAAGCGAGCCGTAAATTTAAAATTTATGCGCGAGCCGCAATCGCAAGCGGCGGATAAAATTTTGCCGCTTGTTTAAACGCTATACGGGCAAAATTTAAGGCCGCGAAATCCGCGCTGCAAAACGAGGCTAAAATTTAAAGACGGGCGGCGCATTTAAGCCGCGCGAGAAATCTAAATTTAAAAGCGCACCGAGGCGCAATAAAGGAAAAGAATGAAAAATTTACTCACCATCGCCGCTTTGGATATCAAAGAGTCCTTCCGCTCGCGCTGGTTTTTGCTCTATCTGCTGATCTTTAGCGGGCTCGTGGCGGCGTTTTTTATCACGGGGGTGACCGACTCGCGCGTGCTCGGTTTCAGCGGGCTTTCGCGACTGCTGCTGCTGTTTATTCAGATCTGCATCATCATCCTGCCCGTCTTCGTGCTCGTCACCACCAGCAAGGCGATCCTAGCCGACCGCGACCTAAATATCTTAGAATACCTGCTAAGCTTCCCGATCTCGCAGGCGCAGTATTATTACGGCAAGGCGCTAGGAAGGCTATTTGGAGTCTTCGTGCCGATATTTTTGTCGCTGCTGCTTGCGATCGTTTGGGGCGCGATCAAAGGCACGGGCATTCCGTGGGCGATCTGCCTGCTTTATACGGGGTTGCTTTTTAGCTTGTGCGCGGCGTTTTTAGGGATCGCATTTTTGATCTGCGCAGTCTCAAAAAGCCAAGAGATGGGGCTTGGGCTCGCGTTTTTCGTCTGGCTTTTCTGCCTTGCGTTTTTGGATCTCGTGCTGATCGGACTGCTCGCAAAAACGGGCGTGAACGAAAATTTGATCTTTGCGATCGCCCTAGCAAACCCGATGGAGGACTTCCGCATTGCCGCCATCAGCCTGTTTGATCCCGATCTTGCGGTCATCGGCACGACGGCGTATTTTATCCTAGACCACTTCGGGCGCGGGCTTTTCATCGCCTTTTCGCTGCTCTATCCGATTGCGCTGGGCGCAGCGAGCCTGATTTTGGGCTATTTTATCTTTAGATCGAAGGATTTGGCGTGAAATTTCCACTCATTTTGGCGGCATTTATAGCGCTTTGCGGCGCAGTGGAGATGCAAAATTCCGCGGCTCAGAGCTCCGGCTCGGCGCAAAATTTAGGCACGCCTGATAATACGGGCTCCGACTCGGTGCAGAATTTTAAAAACGTGCGCGAGCCTGCGTGGCTTAAAGACGTAAATCTTACCTGCGCCAAATACGGCATCGATACTAGCGCGCACCCTGAATTTCGCGCCTATGCAAGGCTCAAAGACGGCAGCGCGCTAGCGTTTGCTTCGCCCAAGGCGATGTTTGCATATTTTTTCGAGGGTAAAAATTTGAGCGGCAATAACGGCGCGGCTTCCGCAGAGGAAAATTTGATGAGCAAAAATCCTGCTAGCGGCAATTTCGGCGAGGCAAATTCTACGGGCGCGAATTTCGGCGGTGCGGAACTTTACGTTACCGATTACGCAAGCGGCGAAATTTTGCGGGCACAGGACGCGTTTTATGTTTTTGGCAGCGTGCTGCAAAGCGCCAGAGGCGACGATCTCATCACGTTTGCGAGACTACGCGACGCGCAGGACTTCATGCGCGAGAAAAAGGGGCATAAAATTTTACAGTTTCGCGAAATCTCCGCCAGACTGATCGATTATCTAAGATAGCGACGACGTTAAATTTGGGTAGTTTGCAAAGCTATGGAGCCGAAAATTTACACTTTGCGAATGACGCTAAATTTAAACAAAGCTTGCTCTGTTCAGATTTTGCTTTTTATGGGTCGCTAAATTTATAAAGCTCACGGGGTTAAATTTAGTTTTTCGCATAAGCACTTGTTTGTAAAAAACGTTAAATTTCAGCGGCTTGCAATGACGGCGTAGCGCAACCAAGGTCTTTTAAGAGCCGTGCCGTTAAAATTTACGATCTTAAATTTGCGGCGTTAAATTTAACGACACCGAATTCGCGGCTCAAATTTCAAGACCAACTCGCGATAGGCGCGCCTTTGTCGTTTATGCAGGAGGGATGCGTTTTGCATCGATCGCATTTGCTCGCATTTTAGCCTGCCCGCACGGCGCATTTTGCCGTCCTTGATCGCCCCGTCTTTCGTCTCGGATACCTTGCCTCGGCGCTTGCACCGTCCTTGCTTTGAAGCGTCCGCCCCTTTTCCTATATATGCGTCCAGATCTCTCCGCCGGCGCCATCCTGCTGCGCTGCGTCTGCAAAAATTTGGGCGCCGAAACCCCTTATAATTTGCTATGTTGTATCAATATATTTTAATTTGATTTGCGCTAAAATCACGCCTAGGCTTAAAGCTCATTTACAAAAATAAATTTTGCGCGCTTTGCGGCTATTTGCGCTTTTATCGGCAAAGCAAGCGGCGCGAAAGCGGCTCAAGCGATGCTGCAAGTCTTTCGCCCGCGAGCTAGAAGGCGAAATTTTAAACGGGTTTCGATAAAGCGAAATTCCAAAGATTAAATTTAAGGCAAAAGATAAAAATTTAAAGCAAGGGAAGGTATGAAAAATTTTAAATTTATGCTCGTGCTGCTGATACTGGCGACAATCGCGACTATTGCGATATCGCTTTGTATAGGGCGCTTCGGACTAAGCATCACCGAGGTGCTAAAAGCGCTTAGCGGCGGCGAAGTAGCGCAAAACGTACACAACGTGATCATGCAGGTGCGCCTGCCGCGTATCATCGCCGCGGTGCTCGTGGGCGCGGCTTTAGGCATCAGCGGTACGGCGTATCAGGGCGTCTTTAAAAACCAGCTCGTCTCGCCCGATCTCTTAGGCGTCAGCGCCGGAGCTTGCGTAGGCGCGGCGATCGCCATCCTGCTTGATCTAAATATCCTTTTGATCCAGCTTTTCGCCTTTGTTTTCGGGCTTGCGGCGGTTTGCATTACGCTTCTGATCACGCGCGCGCTGCGTTCCAGCGCCACCATAATGCTCGTGCTTGCGGGCATCATCGTAAGCGGTCTGATGGGCGCGCTGATCGGATTTTTAAAATTTATGGCAGATCCCGAGACGAAGCTTGCAGACATCGTGTATTGGCAGCTAGGAAGCCTCGCGAAGGTCGACCCCTCCGTGCTAGCGATGATAGCGCCGGTGATGGGGGTTTGTATCGCTATCTTGGTGCTGATGAGCTACCGCATAAACGTCCTATCCATGGGCGATGCGACCGCGGCGAAGCTCGGCGTAAACGTCGTGCTGGAGCGGGGCATCATCATCGTCTGTGCAACGCTGCTAACCGCAAGCAGCGTGTGTATCAGCGGCATAGTCGCGTGGGTGGGGCTTTTGATGCCGCATCTAACGCGCATGATCGTGGGCGTGAGCAACACCAAAGCGATCCCCGCGAGCATATTTTTAAGCGCGATCTTCGTACTCATCGTAGATGACGTAGCGCGCAGCATAAATCAAAGCGAGATCCCGTTAGGGGTGCTTACGGGCTTTATCGGCACGCTATTTTTTATATTCATCCTGCTTAAAAACAAAAGGAAGCTAAATGGTTAGGGTTGAGAGCTTAGACTTCGGCTACGTAAAATCCGCTCCTCTGACGCTGCACGACGTAAATTTACACCTCGAAGCGGGCGCGATGCTGACGATTTTGGGGCAAAACGGCGCGGGCAAATCGACGCTTTTAAATTTAATCAGCGGCACGCTTGAGCCTCTGCGCGGTAAAATTTCAATCGACGGCAAGGATATGACGAGCCTCAGCGCCAAAGGGCGCGCCGAGATCATCGGCTACGTCTCGCAAAGCGAGGTCTGCGAGTACGACTACAGCGTCTTCGAATACGTCCTGATGGGGCGCACGGCGCATATCGGGATCTTTTCGCAGCCGAGCGAAAACGACTACAAACTCGCGCAGCGCTACATGAAAATGCTTGAAATTTGGCACCTAAAAGACAAGATCATCACGCGCCTAAGCGGCGGCCAGAGGCAGATGGCGTCTATCGCGCGCGCACTTTGCAGCGAGCCTAAGATCGTGATCTTCGACGAGCCGACCTCGGCGTTAGACTTTGCCAACCAATACAAATTCCTCCGCGCCACGAAGGAGCTTTTAAAAAACGGCTACACCGTCGTTTTAGCCACGCACAATCCGGACTTCGCGCTGCTTTTAGGCGGATACGTCGCGCTCGTAAAAGGCGGCGGCGAGGTCGCATACGGCAAGGCCGAGCAGATCATAAAGAGCGAAATTTTAAGCAAACTATACGATCTGAAGCTCGACGTCAGCTACAACGAAAAGGTCGGTCGCGTCTGTTGCTTGACGTATCCATTCTAGTCTTTACTTCGCGGACGAGCCAAGCTCGTCCTTGCGAGCGGGAGTGCAAGCACTCCCTGCACCTGAGCGGAGCAATACAAGCAAGCGTTAAGACGCTTGTGAAGTCTCCGCGAAAGATAGTCAGAAATTTTGCTACGCAAAATTTTAAAATTTATTAGTTTGACTTTTCGGCTCAAACAAAACAAGCGAAGCGCGAGCGATGCTGATGTTTCCTTGAAAGTCCGAGCCTGCGAGCGGGGCTCTGCCCCACGCCCCGCTAAAGTTACGGCAGGCTAACGCCTGCATTTTTATCGGTTTAACTTCGCGGACGAGCACAGCTTGTCCTTAAATATAGAAGCTTCTTAAATTTAAAATTTTATCGGTTTGGTCGCGATAGTGAAAGTGTTTGCAGGCGCTAGCAGCGATAAAATTTTAGCGCCCGCGGCGGAGTTTTTACGGCGACGAAATTTTGAAATTTCAAAGCGGGCGGTGGGGCCGGAATTTTAAAATTCGTTCCGAATTTTAAGCATAAAAATCAAAATTTATCGTTACAATTACGTAAAATTTTTAAGGAGTAAAAATGAAAAAAATAGTTCTTTTAAGCGCAGCTGCGGCGCTTGCCGTAAATTTGAGCGCGCAGGAAAATAGCCTTGAGATCTACGCGAACTCCGCCTTCTTGCACCAAAACTTCGGCGCGCAAAAATCAAACTTCAGCGTGAACGTGCCGGAGTACTTGGATATCCGCAGCATCGAGATTGTGGGCTCTTGCGAAGTGCGCGAATTGTCTTTGGAGGAGAGCGAGCCCGTGAAAAACGCGGAATTCGCCAAAAAAGAGGCGGACGAAAAGAGCTTGCGCGAGCTAAACGACCGCCTGGTCGCGCTTAAGGCGCAGCAGCGCTTTTTAAGCGATTTTGCGAGCTTAAAAGATAGAAGCCTGGCAAGCCTAAAGGCGGATTCGCAAAAAATTTACGACGAGGTCTTACTCGTAGCGGGCGAAATTTCAAAGACGGACGAGCAGATCGTAAAGCTCAAAGAGCGAATTTCAAAATACCGGATCAAAAACGAACGCCGCTTAAACGCGAACTTTGGCTGCGATCCGAGCTTCGTTAAGATCAATTACCCCGTTGACGTAAGCGCCTACACGCACAACGAGCTCTCTGCCGATCTTGCGAGCGGCAAAATCGAGGTCGCGCAAAAGCTCTCGGTGCAAAATCCGCTAAACGCCGAGCTAGCGAATTTGACGATCGCGCTGTATCCTTACGAGTACTCCTCGCAGACCGCGCCGCAGCCCTTTTACCCGTGGTACGAGGGCGAGCCTAGAAAGCCGGCGCCCGCGGCGGCTTATAAAAAGGACGTGATGCTAGAGGTGGCGGATATGCAGAGGGCGCCTGCGGCGGAGGCAAGATCGTCGTACGCAAGGACGGGCTCGAATATCGAAAGTTCGCTCTCAAAGGTGTGGAAAATTAGCGGCGTAAGCCTCAAGGCGGACGAAGCGGGCGAGTTTAGCTTCGATAAACAGAGTCTGGATGCGAAATTTGATCTGCTCATCGACGGCTACGGCAGCGAGGCTGCTTACGTGCGGGCTAAATTTAGCCCCGAAAGAAGCATAGAGGAGAGCAAAACGCTAATAAAGCTCGACGGCGTGCAGATCGGGCTCGTGCATCTAGGCTTTGCCGCAAACTCCGAGGCTACGGCATATCTAGGTAAAAATAGTCTGATCGAAGTCAAAAAAGAGCAGGCGAACAACTTCACGAAAAACTCCTTTTTCGGCGGCGAAAGCAAAAATTCCATGGCTTGGGATTACGAGATCAAAAATAGCTCCAAGCGCGCGTGGAACGTGGTTTTGCAAGAGCGAGCGCCCGTTTCGACGCATGAAGACGTAAAGGTCGCGCTGAAAAACTCGCCCGAGCAGAGCAGCCTCGGCAAGGATGGACTACTTAGCTGGGACTTTGAGCTAAAGCCGGGCGAGAGCAAAAAGATCCACTTCGGCTATGAGCTAAGCAAGCCGAAGAAGTAACGAGCTTTGGCGCTCGCGGTTAAATTTTACGGAGCGGAGTAGCTTTTGCGATGCGGTTAAATTTTATGCAGCACCGCTTTGCGAGACAGACCCCTCTTTCGCCGCGCCGCTGAATTTTACGCGCCGTGCCTGGGAAAATTTAAGCGTCGCGAGAACCAAAAATTTAAATGTTGCGGCGATTTAAAATTGGCTAGCGCGGGATATGAAATTTAGCGATGCAAAGAGGTTTTGGCGCTAGGCAGAAAACTTTGAGCGTCGCTAAAATTTATCTCGAATTTAAAAGCTCAGAGTAATGAACGCGGAGCGAAGGTATAAATTTAACGCAGCGGCCAGGTGTGCGTTTGCTTCGCTGGCGGCATTTAAAGGATCGTTATGAAATTTCACAAACTTAAATTTAAAATCCTAGCCGCGGCGCTACTTTTCTGCGCCCTGTTTATCCGCATCGTGCCGGATTACTCCACTTCGCAGGGCTCCTGCATAGTTAATATTTTTAGCTATTACAAATATCAAAAGGGATATTGTCTAAAAGAGAATAGAATTCTGAGCAACGAAGAACTACTTCAAAATGCCGCTACAAATTATTTTAAAAGATATCACGACTATGAGGTTCTGCGAAATACCATTATCGATGAGCACGATATAAAAATTTTCGGCCATAGTTTTTATACGACGCGCATCTCCAAGCTCTATCTAATCGGCGATTTCAATGAAGAAAACTGGTTTGATTTTTTGGTTGAAAATACCGACAGAAAGAGTTTTGATTATGAGATAAAAGACAAGACGCAAATAGATATCTCCGATCTATCAAAATATTTTGTATATAAGGATGAAATTTTGGGCTTTAGACAGCCTATTATCTTATCGGAAGAGAAAAATCCATTTCATAACGGAAAAATGTTTTTAGAAAAATCATTTTTAATTAAAGAAAATCAATTTTTTGTGAATTATGCCAGACCTGGTTATATAAGTTGGTATATCGAGCTTAACAATAAAGAAGATTTAACAAAAATCAAAAGCAAAGAAAATTTAATACGAATAAAAAACGGATATGAGAACTTAGAAAGCCTTAACGAAGTCTTGGCTTATACCCATATGAAAAATCTGCGACGTAAATTCTCATACGATAATTGCGGAAATATAAATTTTGATATCAAAGCTCCAGCGGAACAGGAGCTGGATATGTGGATTCACGGTGGATAAAGTTAGTTGAAATTTTATCTTAACGAATGTAACCGAAAAAGGGTAAGAGATGAGCAAAAAAGAAACTGATTTGAGATTAGAATTAGAGGGTAATTATGGAGCCGATATATTGAGTTATTATTTGTGGGGAAAGAAAACTCCTCCTGGTCTGAAAGAATTAGCCTCTAACGAATGGATGGATAGAAAAGGACTGATATGAAATTTTATAAGTCTATTAAATTTAAAGCCCTGGCGGGCGCGTTGCTTCTTATAATAATACTCTGCGCCGTATTTATCCGCATCGTGCCCGATTACTCCACTTCACGAGGCTTTGCCGTCGTTTCTACTTCCGACTACAACAAATACAAGCAGGGCTATTGCCTCAAAGAAAACAGAATTTTGCCCAAAGAGGA
>CALHQN010000004.1 GCA_938036585.1 uncultured Campylobacter sp. | reverse complement strand
AATTTTTATTATTTATTTAAGATAATAAACTATAATCCGCAGAATTTTAACACAAGGAGAACATTATGGGAAAGTATATAGAGCTTACTTCGGAGAATTTCGACGTTATTAAAGAGGGTGTCGCGCTAGTCGATTTTTGGGCACCTTGGTGCGGGCCGTGCCGTATGATCGCCCCGATCATCGAGGAGCTTGCGAACGATTACGAGGGCAAGGCTAAAATTTGCAAAGTAAATACCGACGAAGCGCAGGATCTTGCGGTGCAGTTCGGCGTTCGCTCGATCCCTACGATACTATTTTTCAAAGACGGCGAGCTAAAAGCTCAGCTCATCGGCGCGCAATCCAAACAGATCATAGCCGACAAGTTAAACTCGCTTCTGTAAATTTCAAAGGGCGGCTTCGCCCTTTCTTCTCCCACTCATCGTTTTATTAATTAAATTCGTAAATTTAACGCCCGCGGCTTTACTTAATAAAATAATTAAGGAGAAAAAATGTTAGATTTAGCAATTATCGGCGGCGGCCCTGCAGGGCTAGCGGCGGGGCTTTATGCTACAAGAGGCGGTTTAAAAGATGTCGTGATGTTTGAGATGGGTATGCCCGGTGGGCAGATCACCTCAAGCTCCGAGATGGAAAACTACCCGGGCGTCGCCGCGGTGACCGATGGGATGAGCTTTATGGCGCCTTGGCAAGAGCAGTGCTTCCGCTTCGGCTTAAAGCATGAGATGGTACGCGTGCTGCGCGTTTTAAAAGACGGCGACGGAAATTTTACGATCTATCTCGAGGGCGATCAAACACGTCGCGCACGCGCCGCTATAGTGGCCACGGGCTCTACTCCGCGCCGCGCGGGGATTGAGGGCGAGGATGAGTTTTTCGGTCGCGGCGTCAGTACCTGCGCGACCTGCGACGGGTTTTTTTACAAGGGCAAAGAGGTTGCCGTCCTCGGCGGCGGCGATACAGCGCTAGAAGAAGCGCTGTATCTGGCTAAAATCTGTTCTAAAGTCTATCTGATCCATCGCCGCGATGAGTTTCGCGCCGCGCCTTCGACTGTGCAAAAGGTGCGCGAAAGTGAGAATATTGAGCTCATTACAAGCGCGCTCGTAGAGCAGATCAAAGGCGATGCAAGCGGCGTAACGGGCGTCGTCGTCAAGGATAAAACCAGCGGCGCCACGCGCGAGCTGCAGCTGCCGGGGATCTTTGTATTCGTGGGGCTTGACGTGCGAAACGAGGTGCTAAAGGGCGATGATGGTAAGTTCATCTGCGACGTCACGCCGGGCGGACAGGTCGCAGTAAATTTAAAGATGCAAACAAGCGTACACGGGCTATTTGCGGCGGGCGATATGAGGCAGGATGCGCCTAAACAGGTCGTTTGCGCGGCAGGCGACGGCGCGGTTGCCGCACTTAGCGCTATCGCGTATCTGCAAGGACACGACAAATAGGTATATCTTCGGCGTAGAATTTTGAAGCAAAATCCATCGTGGCTCTACATTTTTTCTGCGGCTTTTT
>CALHQN010000003.1 GCA_938036585.1 uncultured Campylobacter sp. | reverse complement strand
GGGAAATGCAGCATTTTTTAGCTTTGCTGGACTAATCCCGGATATCGCCAAATCATTTAATGTCGAGACAATCTCTATTATCCTACCGGTTCAAATAATGACGGGCTTCGGTAGATGTATGTCACCTATCGCACCCGCCATCATAGCAGTTGCTACAATAGCCAAGGTTAGCCCATTTGCCGTAGTTAAAAGAACAGCGCTTCCAATGATAGTCGCCGGGCTTACAAATTTAATAATGACATTTATATATCTATAAGGAGAATTTTTTATGCAACTAGATACCAAATTAACGCACCTTGGAAGAGGCGATGACAACCTAGACGTTCGTCCCGTCAATGTTCCCGTAATGAGGGCTTCTACGATTTTATTTAAAAATCACGACGCTTGGCAGGCGACGAGAAAAGCTCGTGAAACACAGCGAGTCTTAAGCTACGGCGCGAGAGGAACCTGCACTAATTTTGAGCTCGAAAAGCTTCTTTGCGAGCTTGAGGGTGGATACAGAGCCCAGCTTTTCCCTACCGGACTTGCCTCTTTGGCAATGGTTTTGTTAAATTACGCAAGTGCGGGAGCTCATTTTATAATAACTGACGCCATATACGGGCCTGTTCGTGCGATATGCGAGAAATTTTTAAAGAATGTGGACATACAGGTAGATTTCATCAAGGCCGATGCAAGCGACGTGGAATCAAAGATAAGACCGAATACCAAATTAATACTCTGCGAGAGTCCAGGCTCTATTCTTTACGAAATCATCGATCTACCAAAGCTTTGCGAGATAGCCCACACGCATAATATCCCCGTAGCCATAGACAGCACTTATAGCTCGGGCTATTTGCTACACCCAATAAAACTTGGAGTGGATATCGTGGTAATTGCTGCAACAAAGTATCTAAGCGGTCATAGCGACGTAACAATGGGTGCCGTAATAATTAATGAAAAAGAGTGGAAAAATTTCGACAAGCTTCCTGAAATTTTTGGCTTTACGGCAAGTCCCGACGATGCTTATCTAGTCTTAAGAGGCATCAGAACTCTTGGCGTAAGGTTAAGAGAGCATGAAAAATCTGCCAAAAAGATAGTAGAATTTTTGCAAAGCAGGAAAGAGATAAAAACGATATTTTATCCTACCTTAAAAACACATCCTAATCACGATGTTTTTATACGCGATCATCTAGGTGCAAATGGAATGATAACGATAGAGTTTAATGATGGTATAAGAAAAGAAAGTGCGATAAAATTTGTAGACGATCTTGAGCTTTTTTCTATCGGAGCCTCTTGGGGTGGATATGAGAGTTTAGCTACTGTTACAGTCCCTCCTAGAACGGCGAGTGACTGGAGCAAAAGAGGACCGTTTGTTAGATTTCATATTGGACTTGAGGACGTTGGTGATCTCATAGCCGATTTAGCTAGGGCGCTTGATAAAATTTTAAAATAAGAGGGTAGATTTATGCAAAAAGTAAGCGTATTTGATATGCTCATACT
>CALHQN010000002.1 GCA_938036585.1 uncultured Campylobacter sp. | reverse complement strand
GCTCCCTAGCCACGGCAAGCACTGAAAGAGCCGTTTTCCCAGCTTTTTTAGCTTGAGATTCAAAATTTTATCCGCCACCTCTTTACCCATCGGCTCTGTTTTGTCATTATTTAGCGCTAGCTCATCAGGACTTAGCGCCGAGACCAAAAAGCCGTATCCTATCGTAGCCTTTCCGAGGCTGTCTTTGTATATGTGATCCCGAAAGCCCTCGTGGGTTTTGATGTTTTCGATGAGGCTCATATCCCCTCCTCGCTCGTGATTTCGATGAATTCTATGTGTTTGCCCGAACAAATTTTGAAAAACGAATTATATGTCCGAACGGAATTCGTAACTCCCGCGGCGCTGTATCCGTCGCCTATGAGGATACATCCCGACGTATCTTGCGGGTAGTTTCCCGTATGGATCAGAATGTATCTATCTTTCGGCACCAGCTCGTTGTATAGAAGCGGACACATCCGTTTTTGTCTTGAGCTATTGTGCCACTCCATTTTATAACGCCCTGCCGGAATCCGCCTATCCTTGCCACGCTCGGTAGTATCGCCGCCCGCGGGCTCAAGGGTGAAGCACTCAAAAAGCCTTTTTCCGTCGTCCGTGATCGTTAGTTTTCCAATCGTGCCATCGTGGATATTTTTAAATCTATTTATCTTTATCTTCATAGTCGCCTCTTTCCTCAAATTTATCAAAATATTCATCGTGCCTGTTCAGCTTACTATTGATTGCCTTATCTATCGTCTCTTTGATCCATTCGGTTCCGCGCCAAGCAAGGAACCCGCAGATTGCGAGCGACGCCCTCGTATCTTTTATAAAGAAATTCGCCATCTCAAAGCCTATCCAGCCCAAAAACATCGACGTTGCAATCCCCACAATGACGCTCGTAGCCTTTTTCTTGCTATCGCTGTCGATATAATCAAGTATGCCGCCGATAAAGCCCACTAAAATGACCCAAAAATAAAACCCCACCTTGTCTAATAGTTCCATTGCCACTTCTTACATCGTAAATAAAAGCATCAGCAAGATCGAAATAACGATCTCTATGATTGCTCTTTTGCTAAGCCAAAACTTCTTAGCTCTTAGGATCATTTCCATCGCTGCACTCCCTTAGTAGTTCCTCGCAGGTCTTGTAGTAGCGCATTAGCGCTTTTGCTGCTGCGGGCGTAAAATCATAGCTCGGTTTTTTCGGCATCGCCTTGATACATTTTACAGGGATATAAACTTCTTTATACTCCGTCCTAGTTATGATGTTGGGCTTGCTACATCCGATCAAAAACAAAGCAAAAATGCTAACGAGCCATTTCATTTATCAGCTCCTCATAAAATTTCACTTTGTTCTGACACTCGCCGTTGATAGGCTCCTTAATCTTTTCAAATTTAGTCACCACCTTTTGTTCTACCTCTTTGATATTTTTTACTTCCATATTTTTTATCCGCTCGTTTTGCAAATCAATTTTGGCGTTGCAAGCCTGCAAATTCGAGGAGCTGATCAGCTCTTGCGTTTTGGCGAACACTAGGTCTTTATTCAGCTGTTCGATCTTGCCTTTGAGACTATGGTTCCACCCCGCCAGCGCAAGGCAGGTAAGTAGAAGCGCCGCAATAACTCCAAGGTAAATTTTAAAGTTCATAGCGCCACCTCGATCGTATCAGTGAATACTATGGTGTCAAGCTCTTTTTTGTTCTTGGCTTTTGAAATTTCCAGCTCATACTGCCATTTTAGGGCGTGAAGCTTCTGCCCTCCTAGCTGGATTGCCTTTTTAATGCGTTTCAACTCCTCTTGTCCGTTTATCTTTTTCATTGAGTTATCATACATACGAAATGCCCTTATTTCGAGGCTGTCAAATATATCGATCATAGCCTCGACGTTGAGTAGGAATCGATAGCCTCCATTGATGACGCCAAAGTCCTTGAGATTGATCTTGCAACTATCGCCCATTGAATGGGTCCAAGCGGCAAGCTCTGCGGTCTTTGCTTCGCGTAGCTGCTCTATAGATGGCTCTTTTGGTGCTTCACTTAGGGCTGAAGTATCTTGATCTAGTTTTGTGATTTTTACTTCATTATTGTTTGCGTCGTAGTATGTTTTACCGCGTTCATCTTTGACGTATTGCCAAGTGCCCTCTTTAAAGCATACTGCATAACCTTTTTTAGAGGCAAGCGGTTGCGTATCCGTAGCATTAGCTGGGATTAGATATACGCTTTCCTCAAGCGGGCTTTTTTGTGCCTCGCTTTGCCCTAGATACTCCCCCGATACCCCGTCATAATTGTAGATTTTCATTGCTCTTTCCTTAATATTTGATATAGAAATTTACCGCTACGTTGCGCGGTCTATTTTCATTTGCGGTAGGTACTACTCTTGAGGCATCAAATCCTATAGAATTAATTTTATTGTCGCCGCCAGCAGAGACACTCCCTCCTTGATTGGATATAGCGTATATACATCCTTGTGTAGAAAAAAAGTAACTGAAAAGAAGACCAGCTCGCGCAGTAGCTCCTGTTATGTTCCTGATAGCGTCCCCCTGTGCCGAGCCTAGTGTACGTCCAGCGTCCACGCCTCGCCCGCCATCTGTTCCTCGGATAAACTCTCCGCGCAAGTCAGGGATATTAAAGGTGCTTGAGCCATCTCCTGTTCCGTATGCCGTGCCGATAGCTTCGAAAAGCGTGCTATAGCTAGTTCGAGAAAGCGCCGAGCCGTCACAGAGCAAAAAGCCCTCGGGCGCTGACGCTCTTGCGCTCGCGATTATCGCACCTACAAAAACAGACGCGGCGGATTCTTCTTTTTTTGCGTATTGATCCGCCGCAATCCCACCCAGTTTCGCGCTATCTGCAGCTTTATCGTTTTTGCCTAGCTTTTGATCTACTTCAAGCGCGGTTTTCATCTTTTTCATCGTTGCAAACCTCATCTGCTTAGGCTCGGCTTCGCTGCTTTGAGCTGCGCGATAGCAAATTTCGCTATTTTCATCTATCGCGTCGTCTTGAGCTTTCTCGGTCGTTAGAAAATTCCCCGCCGTAACCCGATGAGCCTTGAAATCGCCGTTTTCGTCGCGTAACGCGAGAGTATTCGGCGAGCTCG
>CALHQN010000001.1 GCA_938036585.1 uncultured Campylobacter sp. | reverse complement strand
CCATATCCAGATCGTATAAATTTGCAGGCACATTCTGCTTCGTTGCCATCGCTTCCCCCGTCGTTTTGCGCGCTTTTGCGCGTCTAAATTTTAAGCTCTATAAAATCGTAAATTTTAATCCGCAGCCCTGGTTGGGCGCTTTTGAAAACCGATGCGGCTTTGAACGCTCGTCGCAACTTTGAAACTATCGCGGCTTTGAAAGCCTGCGAAGCTCGGAGCCTTACAACCCAAAACCTCGCTAGATCAAACAGCTTGCGATCTTGAAAGCTCGCACGATTTTGAAACTTAGCGCTTCCAAAAGCCACGTGATTTTAAGCCGCTGCACTCTTATGCCGCACACACCGCGGCTATTTAAAGCTGCGCCTAAAGGCAGCCGCGGCGGATTTAAAATTTTGAAATTTCATAGAGCTTGAAATTTCTCTAGAGCTTAGAATTTTTTAAAATTTTAAGCCCGCCTAATAAAATTTGGCGTCTCAAAGCTCGGGCAGTAAATTTTGCGCCCGAGCTGCGGCGAGCAAACTTTGCTAAATTTAAACCGAAACGTCGCGATTTGAAATTTTTCAAACACCTTAAACAATGAGCCGAATGCCGCAACTTTAAATTTAACATTCCCGTTACGCATAACTGAGCACCGACCACACTAAATCGCGCTAAATTTAATGCGGCTCGACTTCGACGCCGTGCCTTGAAATTTTACGCCGCAAATTTGGCGCCCAATCGCAAGGCTGAAATTTTAAAATGAAATTGCAAAGCTAAAATTTTAGCCCAAATTCTAAAGCCAAAATTTTAACTCAAAATTTCACACGAAATTTCAGCACTAAAATTTTAAACCCAAAATTCCAAGCTGCACTCCCAAAGGCTCAAATTTAAAAACGTTGCCTTAAAGATGAAATTTTAAAATTTCACGCCTCAGGCGCGCTGTACCGACAAACCTAAACGAACCGCGGTGAGCCTAGCGCGCCGAAACGCGCCAAACCGCAGGACTAAGCCGCGCGCCGTAGCGGCTTTTAACCGCTTTAACCGGCTAGGCGCCCCGCAGCCCTCACGCTCCTTCGCGAGCCCGCACCTCGTCCTCGACCTCTTGCAAAAACCGCTCCACGAGCTTGCTCTCCTCGAGTTTGGCGACCACTTCGCCGTGGCGCATCACGATGCCGCGCCCGTTGCCGAACGCGATCGCCACATCCGCGCCCTTCGCCTCGCCGATCGCATTTACGACGCAGCCCATGACGCTGATATTTAGCGGCGTTTTGATGTGCGCGGTTTTTTCTTCGACGATTTTGATCGCGCTTAGCAGGTCGCTTTGCAAACGCCCGCAGGTAGGGCACGAAATGATATTGACACCGCTTTTTTGCACGCCCGCGTCCTGCAGGATCGCGCGCGCGACGCGGATCTCCTCCTCAAGCTCGCCGGTGATGCTCACGCGCATCGTATCGCCGATACCCTCCATCAGAAGCGTACCCAGCGCAATCGCGCTCTTGATACTTGCATGAAATTTCGTCCCAGCTTCGGTCACGCCCAGATGAAAAGGATACTCGCATAGCGGGCGCAGCGCACGATACGCAGCCACCGTGCTCGGCGCGTCCGAAGTCTTAAGCGAGATCGCAATGTCGCTAAAGTCCTCATCTTCAAGCAGCGCGGCGTTATACAGCGCGCTTTGCACCATCGCCTCCACGCTGCGGCCGTATTTTTGCTCAAACTGCTCCTCCAAAGAGCCCAAATTTACGCCGATGCGGATAGGCAGATTGCGAGCTTTGCACGCGCGCACGACCTCTTTAATACGCTCCTTGCCGCCGATATTGCCCGGATTTATGCGGATAGCATCGACAAACTCCGCGACCTGCAGCGCCAAGCGAAAATTAAAATGGATGTCCGCTACGATGGGGAGCGGCGAGCTTTTTTTTATCCGCGCGAGCGCGTCAGCGTCCTGCTTATCAAGCACGGCACAGCGCACGATGTCGCAGCCCGCGAAATACAGGCGGTTTATCTGCTCTAGCGTGCCTTCTACGTCCTTCGTTTTAGAAAAGCTCATCGACTGCACGGAGATGGGCGCGCCGCCGCCGATCGCTACGGAGCCCACTTTGATCTGCTTGGTCTTGTATCTTTGCATCTTTTTCCTTTGAGTGGATATTTTAGCAAAATATCGCTTGCATTATCTTTGCGAAGCGCAAAATTTGTAAATTTAGCGGGCAAGCGCAAGCGGCGCCGAGCGCTTTTATCCGCCCGCTTGCAAATTTCATTTGCTAAATTTCAACTGTTAAATTTCAACCGCGGATCTTTCAAAGCGAAGCGGGTGCGGTGCGATAAATATTTGCTAAATTTAAGAGCGCCTGGGGTGTTTGCTTAAATAAAATTTAGCAGCAGAGTAAACGGGCGGGGCGCAAGATCAAACCGATACGGGCGCGGAATTTTAGCCTGATTTTACGTAAATTTTCATAGCCGTAAGCGGCGAGTTTGTACCCGCAGAAGTGCTTAATATCTAAATTTCGCCGACAGCCTGTTTTGATCTAAATTTTATACAGCGTGTGAGGCTAGATTTTAAATTTACGCCGCACGTGCCATGTGTGTCGCTCGTAGGCTAAATTTTACGTGGAGCTAATGCAATAATAAAATTTAGCCTTTTCGGAGCCGATAAATTTCCCTCTTTTAAGCCAAACACAGCGGGATTAGTGCCTAAATTCCACGTCGAGCTTGATCGTATCCATCTTGTTTTGCAAAATATCCAGCGCCGATTCGCTCCGACTTTTGCCGCCGCCTGCGCCATCCTTCTGCTGCCATTTGTACCTAGGCGCGTCCGAGCCGAACTCGGTCGAAAACGAAAAGCCCTTGCCTGGACGCCGCGCCTGCTCGGTGCCCGCGCTAGAGGGAGCGGGATCGCTTAGTTTCCAGGCGCCGTCCTCATAATACGCCCTCTCGCTCACCTCCAGTCTAAGCGGCGGCAAAGCACGCCCGCCGCCTTTTTGTGCGGATCTGAGCGGGATATTTTTGGCGGAATTTTTTGGAGCGGATTTTCTTGAGCGTGCGGCGGAATTTTTTGCTTTTAAGCTTTTTGCTTTTAAGCTTT